>NZ_CP054492.1:1216780-1520976 GCF_015265455.1 Candidatus Sulfurimonas baltica
TAAACCAGGTTCTCTTATGCATTTTACACAGATTCTTCAAGGGTTAAATGCAAATATTGTTCATATTTCATATGACAGAACGTCGATTTCGCTTGACTATGGCGATGCAAATGTAACCGTACATGTAGAGACAAAGGGTGAACAGCATCAAGTCGAGATTCATAATGTTTTAAAACAAGAGGGCTACATAAGGGACTAATATAGAATGTTACCTGTAAAAAGCAGTAGTTTTAGTGAAGCAGTCGTATATACTAAAATTATAGATGAGAATAGAGTATTAGTTGTTGATTCATCTACTACAATGCACTATTTAGACATAAATACACTTAATGTAAAAAGTGCTATTAAATGTAATATAGTCCACTTTAGATACAGCTCCAATGTTTTTGGTTTTAGCTCTAATGCAAAATATTTTGTTGTAATAAGCTCTGATTGCAAAGAGTCTAGGCTTTATGACATAAAAACAAAAAAAATTATTTCTAAGATAGATAGACACCACGGAGATGTCTCTTGTGTTGCATTTGACCCACAAGACAGATATATGTTCTCTGCTGGTGATGATGGTAAAATTTTTGCATCCGATGTTAAAAGCGGACAGCTTGCATTTACTCTAACAAGTCATATTGATTGTGTAAACGACATATCATTTAGTGATAATGCACAGTTGGTTGCAACCGCTAGTTATGATAAAAATATACATATATCTAGTTTGTCTACAATGACATTGATATATAAATTAAGAGCTCACTCAGCCCCGGTTATGAAGTTGCAGTTTTTAAGCAAACAGAGACTCTTTAGCATAGATAAAAACAATAGCGCAATCATATGGGATACAAGTAACGGTAAAATAATTACAAGACTTGATGGATTACATGACGACATTGCACAAGTTACTCTCGGTGATGATGAAAAGTTTTTATTTTTAGCAACTGCTCTTGGTTATGTTTTAGTATATGATTTAAATAGTTATGAGTTGATATCAAGAAGATATATTAAACTTAGCAATAAAATCACTTCTATAAATTTTGATGAAAACAATAAACATCTTATAATTGGCACGGATAGTGGAGAGTTTATTTTATATGAAATATATCTTGGTCAAAATCATTTAACTCAGCTTCTTCGAGAAAAAAATTACGTGCAGATATATGCAGAGGTTGAAAAAAATCCACTTTTAAAATATACAGAGACTTATATAGTTCTTGATACTTTATGGATAAAAACAGTACAAAAAGCAAAAGAGTTGTTTGGAAAAAGTGATAAAAAAAGAGCAGTTGGCATATTTGGCAATTTTGTAACAATTCCAAGTAAAAAACAAGTAATGAACAATCTAATTAAAGAGTATGAAGAGTTTGATAAGTTTGTATTGCACGCAAAGCATGGCAAAATAACATTGGCTTATACCTTAGCAAATAAACATCCGTTATATAAAGAGACACCTCTTTATAAATTGATGGAATTAAATTGGAAAAAATCATTTATGCTGGCTCAAAAGTATATGCTTGAGCCAAAATCTGCAGATAAAGTTAATGAAATTTTGGCTCCATATAGGGGACTGAGCGAAAAATCAAAACTTATTCATGCTTTATCAACTAATGCGAAGATTCATAGAAGGTTTAAAATTGCTATTGCTCAAAAAGATTTTAAACTTGTATATGAGCTATTGAAAATACACCCATTTTTGAAAGAGTATTCAGAATATGATTCTTTGAGTAAATATGCTGACATGCTGTATGTAAACTCACAAAAATTTATTGCAAAAAATGATACACATTCAGCAGTAAAGCTTCTTAGGGTTTTACTTGATTTTGAAGATTTTAAAGACGAGGCTAAAGATACTCTACTTGAGATAGAGAATAAACATAAATTTTTTAACTCCATAAGAGATAATGATATCGTCGTTGCTTATAATCTTTTAGATAGTTATGGTGATTTACAAAACTCTATAGAGGGTGTAAACCTTCAAAAATTATGGGATGATGATTTATGTACCGTAAACGGGCATGCATTTAGAGGCGATGCAATTAAGATTAAAAAAAATTTAGAAAAATACATGAAAATAAATTCAAAAAATGTTCCAATAGCTAATGTCTTTGCACGCTGTTACATTACTCAACTAGAAGTAAGTACAAGAGAAAAACAAGAACAATCAAATATTGAAAAAGGGATTAAAAATTATATTTTGTATTATGGGTTAGATGATAAAATTTTTACTTTTTTTGAGCAATTTAAAAAAAACTATCCTAATTCGAAATTAAATTTACAATCTCAAACTGAAGGTTCAATAAGTAGCTGGAGACCCTCAATGATTGTTAAATCAATATTAGAGTAGAAATTTACATCCTCCTTTAAAGTAAAATATAGGGAAGATAGGTATAATAAGCAAATTTTTTATTAGAGGAGACTTTCATGCAAATAAATGGCGCACAAATGGTCATTGAGGCTTTAATTGCGGAGGGCGTTGACACAGTGTTTGGCTACCCAGGCGGAGCTATCATGAATGTCTACGATGAGATTTATAAACAAAATAACTTTAAACATATTTTGACAAGACACGAACAAGCTGCTGTTCATGCCGCTGAGGGCTACTCAAAAGCTAGCGGTAAAGTTGGTGTTGCAATGATTACAAGTGGACCAGGGTTTACAAATGCTGTAACTGGTTTAGCTGATGCATATATGGACTCAATTCCATTAGTTGTAATAAGCGGGCAGGTTCCGATGAGTCTGATTGGTACTGATGCATTTCAAGAGATTGATGCTGTTGGTATAAGTCGCTCATGTACTAAGCATAACTATCTTGTAACAAATGCAGCTGATTTACCACGTGTACTGAAAGAGGCATTTTATATAGCATCAAGTGGTCGTCCAGGACCTGTACATGTAGATATTCCAAAAGATGTAACTGCTCAGATTGCTGAATTTGATTATTCAATAGAGCTTGACTTGGAAACTTATAAGCCACATATCAAAGGTAACCCTCGTCAAATTAAAAAAGCGATGGAAGCTATAGCTAAATCTAGAAGACCACTTTTTTATCTTGGCGGCGGTATCATAAATTCAAATGCTGCTGATGAAGTTAGAGAGTTGGTTCATAAAACAGGAATCCCTGCTGTAGAGACATTTATGGCAAGAGGTACTTTGAGCCATGATGATGATTTATTGATCTCTATGCTAGGTATGCATGGCTCATATGCTGCAAATATGGCAATGAGCGAGACTGACTTGGTAATTGCTCTAGGTGCAAGATTTGATGACCGCGTTACCGGTAAACTTTCAGAATTTGCAAAAAATGCAGGAGTTATACATGTAGATATCGATCCTGCATCAATTTCTAAGTTAATTAATGCAGATTATCCAATTGTTGGTGACGTAAAAAATGTTGTAAAAGAGATGCTAGAACTATCTTCACAAGTTAAACCTGAGAAGTATGCCTCTTGGAGAGATACTATAAGTAAATTTGATGAGCTTCACCCTTTGGCTTATCATGAAGACACAGATAGAATTAAACCACAATGGGTTATTGAAAGAGTCGGGCAACTACTTGGTGATGATGCAAATATCTCTACTGATGTTGGTCAACATCAAATGTGGACAGCTCAATTTTACCCATTCTCTCGCCCTAGACAGTTTATAAGTTCTGGTGGACTTGGAACAATGGGATTCGGTTTTCCGGCAGCTATGGGTGTAAAATCAGCTTGTCCTGAAAAAATAAGTGTTAATTTTACCGGAGATGGCTCAATCCTTATGAATTGTCAAGAGTTAATGACTGCGGTTGAGCAAAAACTTCCGGTTATAAATATCATTCTTAACAATAACTTTCTTGGAATGGTTCGTCAGTGGCAAACACTTTTTTATGATAAAAGACATAGTGAGACCGATTTAAGTGTTCAGCCTGACTTCGTAAAATTGTCAGAGGCGTTTGGTGGAATTGGATACAGG
The DNA here is from genome assembly GCF_015265455.1 of Candidatus Sulfurimonas baltica. NCBI lineage: Bacteria > Pseudomonadati > Campylobacterota > Epsilonproteobacteria > Campylobacterales > Sulfurimonadaceae > Sulfurimonas > Candidatus Sulfurimonas baltica. Next base: position 1,220,720 of record NZ_CP054492.1, read on the forward strand.
GTTAATACAAAAGAGGAATTTGATGCAGCTCTTAAAGATGCTGTTGAGAAGAACATAGTTGCATTTATAGATGTTGTTGTTGAAAGAATGGAAAACGTTATGCCAATGGTTCCATCAGGTGGGTCGCTGTTTAATATGATGCTATTAGAGAAGAAGGAGAAATAATGGAAGCTAGTGAAAGAAGAGTTATCTCTGTTATTGTAGTAAACGAGGCTAGTGTTTTATCTCGTATTACAGATCTTTTCTCTGGTCGTGGATACAACATTACATCTTTGACTGTTGCTCCGATTCCTGATAGTAAATACTCTAGGCTTACTATTGTTACATCAGGTTCTATAAGAGTTATAGAGCAAATTACGAAACAGCTACATAAGCTTATCCCTGTTCTTAGAGTCTATGAGCATGCGGACTTGGTTGAAAAAGAGATGGCTTTGGTTAAGTTCCCAATCACTGAAAATATTACTGACATAAGTACTCTTTGCGAAGCATATAATGGCAAAATAGTAAATGTTGGTGATAATGTAATTATAGTTATGGTTGCAGATGAGCCAAAAAGAGTTGAGAATTTTTTGCAAGTTATCAAAAGATACAATCCAAAAGAGATTGTTAGAAGCGGTGCTGTAGCACTTGAAAGATAGTTAATGGATTTAGTAGAAGTAGCTTCTATAATTGGTGCTGAGTTTAATGGCACTAATTTTGAAATAACGGGTATGAATACATTAAATAATGCAAAGTCAAGTGAAGTTACTTTTGTCTCAAACTCTAAATATATAAAAGATATAGATACTACTAAAGCAGCAGCTGTTATAATAGACAAATCTTTAAAAAGCCATATACCACAAGGGTGTGCGGCTTTAGTAGTTGATTCTCCTTATTGGTCAATGGCAGTTTTATCAAAGTATTTTTCTCCTCTGATTGAGGACGATCAATTGCCATGTGCAGAGATAGGCGAGGGGAGCAGAGTCTCTCCTAAAGCTGAAATTGCAAATGGGGCAAAAATTGGCAAGAACTGCACGATTTTAGCACATGTATATATTGGCGCCCAAACAGTTATTGGTGATAATACTGTTATCTATCCTAATGTAACTGTTTACAGAGACTGCACCATTGGAAAAGATTGTATTATTCATGCGAATACAACTATAGGCAGCGATGGCTTTGGATTTGCTACTAATAAACTTGGTGAGCATAAAAAGATTTATCAAAACGGTAATGTAGTTATTGAGGATGATGTAGAGATTGGAAGTTCAACAACAATCGATAGAGCGGTATTTGGTACGACATTAATTAAAAAAGGTACTAGAATAGACAATCTGGTTCAGGTTGGACACAACTGTGAGATTGGCGAGTATTGTGTAATGGTATCTCAATCTGGCCTCGCAGGCTCTACAAAACTTGGACGTAATGTTGTTATGGGTGGGCAATCTGCAGCAGCAGGACACTTAGATATTGGACCTTTTAATACGTTTGCAGCAAGAAGCGGAATAACAAAGAGCATAAAAGAGAGTGGTAAGACATTTTCAGGATTTCCGCTAATGGAGCATAAATTGTGGCTAAAGCTTCAGGTGAAAATTGCTAGACTGTTAAAGTAAAATATATTAGCAAAATTAAGGAGTATAAGATGTCAAAAACTATCGCATTAAATGGAACAAAAAAAGGTGTTATCTCTGTTATGAAAATAGATAAGCCTTATGGTGAGAAAAGTACGCCGGTTGCTAGTATTGGTATATCTTTGGCTGGAAATGCAGCTGAACCTGAATGGAAAGTCCATATTCCGCTTGAAAATCTTGATGAAGTGATAGAAGCACTTAAATCACTAAAGTAGGTTAAACCTACTTTAGTAGAGACTATGCTTTAAGCTCTTTTACAAACTCTTCAATTCTATTTATACCAACTCTTATACTCTCAATATCTGTAGCAAAGCTAAATCTGAAATAACCTTCGCTCCCAAAACCAACACCAGGAACTACAGCTACGCCTTTTTTAGATAACAACTCTTTACAAAATTCCATTGAATCATTACTTAATTCTTTTATATTTACAAAAAGGTAAAATGCGCCATGAGGCTTGAAAACACTTAGTCCATCAATTGCATTAATAAGCTTAACAGCCTCGTCACGACGTTGAGCAAATGCTTTTCTCATCATCTCTATATCAGCATCCGCATCCCCGTTTAGTCCTACAATAGCAGCTTTTTGAGTAATAGAGTTGATATTTGAAGTGCTTTGACTTTGAAGCTTTTTAGTAGCTTGTATAAGTTCAGTATTATGAGCTGCCATGTAACCAAATCTCCATCCGGTCATAGCTACCGATTTACTTAAACCATTTATAGTAACGGTTCTTTTGTACATATCTTCACTTACAGCTGCGCTAGATGTGAATTCGCCGTCATATATAAGTTTTTCATACATCTCATCACTAGCTACAATTACATCAGTTCCCTCTAGAACTTTGCCAAGTGCAATCAGCTCATCTCTTGTGTAAACAGATCCTGTAGGGTTTGATGGACTTGTAAGTACTAGCATTTTAGTGTTTGGTGTCAAAGCATTTTTTAACTGCTGGGGAGTTATTTTAAACTCACTGTAGTCATGAGTTTCTATCTTAACTACAGTTCCACCATGGTATAAAACCAATTCAGGGTATGTAACCCAGTATGGTGAAGGGATAATAACCTCGTCACCTTTATCAATGGTTACGGCAAAAAGATTAAACAAAGAGTGCTTTGCACCATTGTTGGTGATTATTTGATTCGGAGCATATATTAGCCCATTATCTCTCTTTAGTTTATTGGCAATAGCATCTTTAAGAGCAGGGATTCCGTCAACGGCAGTATATTTGGTAAAACCGCTGTTGATAGCCTCTATGGCAGCATCTTTGATAACTTGCGGAGTGTCAAAATCAGGTTCTCCAGCAGAAAAACTTATGATGTCCTTACCTTGTGACTTTAGCTCTTGTGCGAGCGTTGAAATTGCGATTGTAATCGATTCAGATAGTGTGTTAATGCGATTTGTTAGCATTTGAAACCCTTAGGTGAAATAATGAGGGCATTATACTAAAATAATAATATATATCAGTTAAGAGAAGGAGGATTTTTTAATTTTTCATAGCAGTAATAAAAGATTCATATATTTTTTCAAGCTCTAAATCTTGCTCGAGCAATTCTTTATTATCTTCAACTAATATATGTTCTAAAACAGCAACTCTTTTTAGCATATACTCAAACATCTCTTTATTTATATCTGGAAGCATATTGTGCATAAGAGGATCTTTACATCTCCCTTTTTCTATTACATGTGCAGGGATTCCAATTGCCGTTGCATTATCTGGCACATCTTTTACTACCACGGAGTTTGCCCCAATCTTTGCGTGCTCACCAATTATTATATTTCCTAGGATTTTTGAACCGGCACCCAATACGGCACCAGTTCTAATAGTAGGATGTCTTTTGCCTTGAGTTAGAGATACACCGCCAAGAGTTACACCTTGATAAATAAGTACATCATCCTCTATAATTGCTGTTTCGCCAATAACCACACCTGTGCCGTGGTCTATAAAAACTCTTTTTCCAATTCTTGCCGCAGGATGAATATCTATATTAGTTAAGATTTGAGTTAACCCCATAATCACTCTGGCTAAACTTTTAAAGTTAGAATTGTAGAGTTTACTAGCAACTCTATACCAAGCTATAGCCCAAACTCCGGGATAATTAAATAAGAAATCAAGCCTAGAATTGAGTGCAGGGTCATTGTTGTAAGCATTTGAAAAGTCTTCTTTTATTTCAGCATAGAGTCCCAAGGTCAAAGTCCTAAATAATTAATTTGTTGTTCTTAAGTAACCATTTTGTTCTAAATATAGTTCCAATTTGGCAAGTGTATCATTTTTTTCTTTTTCTGTAATAAACTCGGAAGCTAACAAATCATTTTTAAGTTTATCTGAGAGAATATCTTTGTTGTAGCCTAGTGACTCTAGAATATCCAAAATACTTTTTGACTCAACTTTATTGGTTATCGTGTAATCCGTATCATTTATATAGACTGTATATTCACTTGGATGAGTGAATAGATTATGATTCATTCCTAATGTCTCTTGGTAAGCACCAACATTAAAAAAGCCTAAAAAGTAATCTTCTTCATCTAGGTTTACATCGTGCAGATAGAGAGGTTTTTCCGGATTAAAACCTATCTCTCCATCACTGTCACATGTAATATCCCATAATGATGCAGCTCTTATTGGAGTTGCATTTAAGTGGTGCAGAGGCATTACCGGAAAATGTTGGTTTAATCCCCAGTAATCTGGTAAGCTTTGAAAAATAGAAGCATTTATTAGATATCTCTCCTGTAGTCTTACTTGTAGTTGTTCAAGTTCATTTGTTGGATTTGATGATGTTAAGTAGAGCGCTCTTTTAATAATATTATGTACCAATATTTCAGCGTTTGAGCGGTCTTGTAAATCTATGTAACCCAAATCAAATAGAGTTAAAATTGATTCCATGTGGTCAAGCGCATCATGCAGGTATTCTATACAGTTTTTATTATTTAGCAGACTATTTAGATCTATAAGCTCTTTTATAAGTGGAGGATTTACCTCTTTGAAGTTTAATAATTTCTCTTGATAATCTTGAGTGAAAAGTTCTAATACAGGGGTTATTAATACAGCATGTGAAGCTACTATGAATCTTCCAGACTCTGTATATATATCTGGATGTTTAACATTTTTAGCATCCATAATCTCTTTTAGCAAGAACACAACACTGCTTGAAAACTCTTCCACTGAGTAGTTTCGAGATTTTGAATGAGTGTGTTGGTCATACTCTACTGCCAATCCACCACCAATATTTATACTGTCTAGTGATGAAGCCCCCATTTTTTTAAGTTCGGCATAGATATTACCAGCTTCTCTTAGAGCGCGTTTGAGAGGTGCAATATCTGACATTTGAGAACCAATATGAAAGTGAATCATACTTAGATGTTGCAGCAAATTCTCTTCTCTTAGTAATCTGACAGCTTCAATAATCTCTGTGGAAGTTAAGCCAAACTTAGCGTCCATTCCTCCACTTTTTGCCCATATACCACTCCCGGCACTATGAAGTCTAACTCTTATCCCTATATTTGGAACTTTTAAGTCACACTTTTTTGCAACTTCTATAATTGTCTCAAGTTCTCCAAGACCTTCTATTGTTATTGTAAGGTTATGTCCACTTTGAGCAGCTATAAACCCTAGCGTAATCATCTCTTCATCTTTAAAGCCATTAACAGTGATATGTGCTCCGCTAGGAGTTTTACTCATCGCTAAAATTAGTTCAGCTTTACTTCCTGCTTCTAGTCCATAGTTGAATTGTGCACCCTGAGACGTTATGGCATCTACAGCATGTGGGAATTGATTTACCTTTAAAGGAAAAACAGCATTGAAGTTTCCATTGTAGGAATTCTCTGTCATAGCTTTATCGAAATACGAGTATAAGCTTTTAATTTGTCTTTTAATTAGATGAGGAAACCTAAGTAAAATAGGCCCCCTTACATCATCAGAACGAATCTCTTCAACTATTTGCAAAATTGATGGCATAGATTTATAGTTTAATTTAATCTGCCCATCTTCAATTATAAAGTTATTGTTTGACCAGATATCAAGACCGAAGTTTTTCATTTTCCCACCTATACATGTAATTTATGATGAAAATACTCTTCTACATTAAAGAATATTTCACCATTTTGGTTTTTAAAAGTAAGCATACTTCTATCTAATTTATTAATATGGTCAATACCCATAACTGCCAAAACGACTTTTATCCCTTTTACGAGATTTATATGATAGTTGCCTATCTCCTTGCCCTCTTTAATAACAAGATATGAAGCTCTTTTCTTTTCATCTTGAGTTGCCATTCCAACAGGGCAAACATGTGAACCAAAACCAGAACACATTCTAGCGCGAATACATCCGCCACTCATCATAAAACCTCTGGCAATACCAACAGCATCTGCACCCATAGCTAAAGTGATTATTGCATCATCAGGAGTTAATATCTTACCACTTGAAACGATATTTATATCTTCTCTTACATTATATTTTTTAAGAAGAGTGTCAAGCACAAAAAGTGCATTGTTTGTAGTTAGTCCAACTGATTCCATAAGTTCCAGTGGTGCCGTTGCACTTCCACCTTCTCCGCTGTCAACTGTTATAAAGTCTGGCAAGCTTCTACCTGCAGATTTTCTAGCAGAAATTTCTCTAACCATCTCTTCTACGGCTTTAGAGTCCGAGATTACTATTTTAAATCCAACAGGTTTATTAGATAGTTTTTGTAATCTTTCTACAAAATCTAACAAATGAGAAGTGCTATCCGCAAAAGGAAAACGATTTGGTGAAAAAACATCTTTACCTTCAGGCACACCTCTGTAGTATGCAATATCAGCTGTAACTTTAGAGCCAGATAATTTTCCACCAGTCTGCTTCGCCCCCTGCGCAATCTTAATCTCTGTCATGCGGCAAAATTTCATTACTTTTTGATACTTAACTTCATCAAATTTTCCATCTTCATCACGAACCCCATAGAGTCCTGAGCCCATTTGAAAAATTATGTTTGGTAGATCAGATGGAACTTCTTTAGGAAAGGCTTCTATAGGTGCTTTCCAGTTTACACGAAAGAGTACATGTGAAGTTGTGTCATATATATATGTATTTTGAGTTTTTTTGTTTAATAAAACAGTTCTATACCATTTTAAGGCTCTTGGTGTATTAAATAGTAATTTTCCAAGTTTAAATATAAACTCTGCATAGGGACTACTTTTTACTATTTCTAGATAGTCACAGTTTTCAAGGTCAGGTTTATGAGTAAAAAGATGATTGGACGTAAGTGAACCTTCTCCTGTATTAATAGTTAAGTTTGAGTTTGCACCGGCTATAGAGAATGCACGGATGGCTTCAGGACTAAGTGAGCCATCACTCATGGCAGAACGGATAATTGGAGTGTGTGAAGTAAATGGAATCTCTCTGTTTTTTCCAAAAACAACAGATGTGTCATAACTTACTTCATTCTCATTTAGTACATTAGTTGCATGTTTAATAATAAATCTTGAACCTGAAAATGGCTGTGCAACTGAAAAAGATTTATAATTTGGTTTGTCTTTTGCTGCTGTGTAGACCCAGTCTACTTTATCTTTTGAATCATAAAATGTCTCTTCTGCAAAGTATTGACGCAGAGGTTCTCTTAACGCTTCAAACAGGTATCTGAAACGACCGATAACAGGGTAATTAATCAGTAGTGCATGTTTTCTCTGGATATATCTGTCATAAACAAATAATATAGCAATTAAAAAAACACCCGCTAATAAAAAAAACTCAATGAAATCTATAAAGATAGCCCATATAGCGTGTAGTATTTCCAATTAAAAATCCTTCAAAGGTATTGTTTGTTCTGTTTTATTTTCTAGATCTTTAATCCATACTGTGCCGTCTGCAATCTCATTTGAACCTATAACTGCGCAATATTTAGCATTAACTTTGTCAGCTGCCTTTAAATGGCTTTTAAGATTTTTTGTCTTGTAGTCACATGTAGCTTTATGGAGTGCTCTTTTTTTCTGAGTTAAACCAACAACTAAATCAATAGCTTCATCATCCATAGCGCCAAGATAATAACCACTTCTTACACTCTCGGGCATTACAATAAGCTCCATAAGCCTCTCAATTCCCATAGCAAAACCAACAGCAGGAGTAGGGCGACCATCTAAAAACTCAACAAGTCTGTCATATCTGCCACCACCAGCAATGGCACTTTGGCTTCCTATGTTATCGCTTACAAATTCAAAGGCTGTTTTAGAGTAATAATCAAGCCCACGAACTAAATTAGTGTCTATTTCGTAATCAATTCCATTGTTTTGTAAAATTTTCTTAAGAGTCTCAAAATCATCGCTACATGTAGGGCAAAGATTTTGTATAAGCTTTGGAGCACCAACATATAACTCTTGACACTTAGCATTTTTACAGTCAAGCACACGGATAGGGTTAGTATCTAATCTGCGGATACAATCTTCGCATATATCATCTTTGCACGCTTGCACAAATTTAACTAAGTTAGTGCGATAATCTGGCATACAGTTGTTATCACCAAGTGAATTCAGCTGAAGCCTATATCCGATACCAAGCTTTTTTAAAATATCGCTAACCATCATAATCATAGTAGCATCTTCATAAACGCTGTCAACGCCAAAACTCTCAACGCCAAACTGATGAAATTGTCTTAAACGACCCTTTTGAGGTCTCTCGTAACGGAACATTGAACCATGGTAAAAGTAACGGTATATTCCACCAGCTTTATCAAGTTTTTTTTGTACAAATGCACGAACAACACCGGCTGTCCCCTCAGGCCTAAGACAAACATCGTTTTCACCTTTGTCTATAAACTGATACATCTCTTTGCCGACGATATCACTAGATTCACCAACTGAGCGTTTAAAAAGTGCTGTTTCTTCCAGCAGAGGAGTCTCTATGAAATGAAAGCCATACTTTTGAGCTATATCTGTGGCTGTGTTGATAAAGTAAGTGAATCTCTCATAGTCTTCACTTAAAATATCATTCATTCCTCTTAGTGAATTAATCATTTTTATCCTTAGTAGTGCGCAATATTGTTTAATTTTTTATTTTTATGAAAGGATACCATTTTTAGCTTATATAATATATAGACTAAGGGTTAGCACTCCATATTTAGAAAATATTACAAATCTAAATATTTGTTTTAAAAATGGAGATTTAACCAATTGGATCTATATTAATGGACCTTAATTGATAACAAAGTTCCTCTTTAGTATTATTTAACTAAAAAATATATTGTTTTGGATAAAAATGAAAAAAACTTTTATTTTGTTGGCTGTAATAATTAGTATTAATTTGTGTGCAGACTCACAAGCTTTATTAAATCAAAACAATAAAGATTGTGAAGATGGAAATATGACTGGCTGTTATAACCTAGAAGTTTTATACTACAATGGTGAAATAGTAGTCCAAGACAAGAAAAAAGCCCAAGAGTTATATAATAAGTCATGCTATGGCGGAAATATTGATGCTTGTTTAAATCTTGGTTTTTTGTATTCTAATGGTTATGGAGTAGCAAAAGATAAGAAAAAAGCTTTTGAGCTATACACTAAAGCATGTGATAATAAAAATGCAGATGCTTGCTTGAATTTAGGGGTTTTATATTCTGAAGGGGAGGGAGTAGCCCAAGACAAGAAAAAAGCTCAAGAGTTATACGCTAAAGCATGTGATGGTGGAAATAATTCTGCTTGTTTAAACCTTGGATTTTTGTATTCAAATGGTTATGAAGTAGCCAAAGACAAGAAAAAAGCCCAAGAGTTATACACGAAAGCCTGTGATGCAGGCTTTATAAATGGTTGCTTTAATCTAGGAGTTTTATATTATCTTGGTGATGGAATTAAGCAAGACAAGAAAAAAGCTCAAGAGCTATACACTAAAGCTTGTGATGCAGGCTTTTTGAATGGTTGCTTTAATCTTGCATATTTGTATTTTTATAAAGAAGAACAACAAGTATCTATTTCAAGTTTTTTAGATTTTAATTATGCTCATGGAAAAACCGATGAGAAAAAGAAAGCTAAATATTTGTTTGAAAAAGCATGCGAGGGCGGTATTGCAAATAGTTGTTTTACCCTTGGGAATTTATTTTATTATAAAAAGAATGAAGATAAATTCGATATTTCATTTTTTTTAGATTTTAATTATAAAGAAGAAAAAGCTAAAGAGATAGAAAAAGCAAAAAATCTTTTTGAAAAAGCTTGCAACGGAGGGGTTGTTCAAGGGTGTGAAAATTATAAAAGACTAAGTAGTGATAGTTTCTGAAATAAATATAGATAGCGTTCAGGGGACCATTCAAAACTGTGTCAGTTGCTCTCCCTAGCTAAAGTCACACAATTTAAACATTAAATCTCTTTAAAGCAACGGCTTGAATATCTTCACTGGATTTTTTATTTTTCTTTGAGAATTCTGTGATAATTTCCATACCTTCTATTAGAGTCTCTAAATTTTCCTTTACTTCATGGTTGTTTAATATTAGACTCTCTGATGCGCTTATGGTTTTTGTTAATTCATTTTTTGTTCTATCTGCTTTTTCAACAAGATCTTTTGTATATTCTGAGACATGCAAAATCTCTTGAGAGTTATGCTCTAAATCACTTCCAATTTTACCTATGCTTTGTGTTATGAGATTTGTTGTTGCACTAATCTCTATAAGGCTTTTTTTTGTTTTATTGGCAAGTTGTTTAACTTCATCTGCAACAACTGAAAAACCCAATCCATGTTGTCCTGCTCGAGCTGCTTCAATTGCTGCATTTAATGCCAATAAATTTGTTTGATTTGCAATCTCATTGATAAAATTTATTACTTTTAAGATTTCACCAGCTTGTTCATTTAATTTATTCATGGCATGCACCGCATCATTTTGTTTCTCACTATTTGAGTCTATTTTTGACATTACATCTTTCATACTAGTTACTAATTCTGCTAAAACTTTATAGTTTTTTTGTAATCTAACACTATTTTCATTTGTCATTAAAAAGCTATTTTCTATATTCTCATTAGTGGTATAAAGAATATCTTTATTTTTTGATGATTGTTCTACTGACAATGAAATATTATTTATTAAATCTCGCACAACATCATCAAACTCTTTTGTGCCACTATTAATATTATGTAATAACTTTTGTGTTCTATAAATCATGAATATAATCAAAAACAGGGTTGTAAATACTATGAAACCTATTTTTAGTTTATAAATCTCACTCTCTTGTTGAAGATTTTGGGCATAAAGAGTCTCTGGAATTCTCATAAAAAGTTTCCAGTCACTCTCTCCAGTTGTATTAATTACCAATTCATGAAAGTTTGAAATATCTTTATTCTTGGCACTCACTAACGAAACAATCTCTTTATCTCGTCTATCTGCAATGTAGATATTATGTTTTGTGTTATACAAAACAAACTGACTAAACTCTTTTGGCATTGAAAAATCAATCTCTTTTGCCATTTTTTTATCATTGTCAGTAATTATTATAAAAGGGACACCAACTAGCAGAGATTCAAGCAAATTTTTTCTAAAAATTATAGAGATGATACCTTTTACTCTGTTCTGATCATTATAAAAAGGCACAGAGTATAAGATGCCAAAACTATCTTCTACGTTACCGGTTGATTTTGAAACATATTGAGTATTATCACAAGTTCTTAAAAGTGGCGAAAAAAGAGCAGGGATTTCTCCTAGATTTTTATAGTTGAATATTGGATATTTTTTCTTAAAATATTCAATTTGAGTCGGGTAATACAAGTATTCAGCTTCTTCAGCCTCCTCAGGAAAATCAGGATTTACTCTAGCATCATTTTCATTTTCTTGCTCATTTCCAATTGCCAGAGAGTCAAACATAAAAAAAGGAAATTGACCCTTTTGAAAATCAAGTCCATCAGCAACAGCATAGATTTCTGATACATTTACATTTGATACCAAATCATTATAGAGTTGTTGAACGGTTGCAAAAGCATCTTCTGAAAACCTCCCTGTAGATACAATATCCTCATCTTCACTTAATCTATTACCGCTATCTATCTGTCTAACAGATGGAAGTAGTGAAATTGTCCTTGCACTCTCATACATCTTCTTGAAAGCCTGTTCAATTTGTGTTTTTTTGTTTGAAAAATTAATTTCAACTTGCTCTTTTTTTATAAGCTCTTTATTTTTTATTGTGACTTGTTTATGTTCATTGTACACATAATATATGACGGTCATACCTAGTGATAATATAATGGAAATTATAATCAGAAGGTTTCTTATGTCTTTTTTCATCAATATTCCTCAAATTTATGTTTTAAAAATTTTTATTAATAAAACTAATCTTTAATATTATTTAATATCTCTATTGTTATATCTTCTCTACTTTTTGTTGCATCTATCTCTATAAGCTCTAAATTTAGGAGTTTCGTAGCTTCTATTAGAGCATCTTGAATTTCTAATAGGTATTTGGACCCTCTGAGTTCTATCCCATCTAGCTCTTTTTGAGAAAGTCTAAACTCTAGTTCTTCTTTTGTGAGTTTAAGCAAGAAAACTTTCTCTGGATAAATTCCATTTGTAGCAAAGTTGTTTAGTGAAACTAAATCTTTTTTGTCTATTTCACCTTGAACTAACGCATAAGCAACACCACTTACTGCACTTCTGTCAGATATAATCATTCTTGATATATTTGGCTCAATTACCTCTTTTATATGTTCCGCTCTATCTGCTAAAAAAAGTAAAAATTCAGCTTTTTTACTTTTGGCACGAGCGTTAAGAACCATCTCTCTTATCTCTTTGCCAATTTTTGTAGCCCCTGGCTCTTTTGTGATTATTGCATCTGGATAATACTTTGCTAAATTACTTATCTGCGTGCTTTTACCTGCAGTATCAATCCCTTCTAGTGCAATGTACATGATGTCATACTTCCTATAATTTTTTGAACTTCTTGCGGTAGCAAGTGCTCTGTTTTACCATTAAATTTCAGAAGATTTCTGACAATTGATGAGCTTATAAACGCATTTTGTAGTTTTGGCATAAGATATACAGTCTCAATGGTGTCATCAAGAGAATTGTTTAGATATCCAAGCTGGAGCTCATATTCAAAGTCACTTACAGCTCTTAGGCCGCGAATGATTATACTTGCATCGTGTGTTTTTGCAAGTTCAACAGTTAAGTTGTCAAAACCAACAACGGTTACATTGCTTAAACTTTTAACAGCTTCTTTAGTCATCTCTATTCTCTCATCAAGGGAAAACATTGGCTTTTTATCTTGAGAAATAGCAACTGCTATTATTACTTCATCAAAAAGTCTTAAAGCTCTCTCGATTATGTCGAAATGACCATTTGTTATAGGATCAAATGTGCCAGGATAAAGTGCTATTTTTCTCATTATTTCCATCTTTTGTATAAATTATTTTCTATATTAAGTAGGTCAAACCATTTCCCAATTATAAAATTTTCCATCTCGTCAAGAGTTTGTTGCTCAGAGTAGTAAGCCATAACAGGCGGTGCGATAATTACACCTAAGGTAGCTAGTTTTTGCATGTTTTCTAATGCTATTGCAGAAAATGGCATCTCTCTTGGGGCAAGTATAAGCTTTTTTTGCTCCTTAATCATAACACTAGCACATCTTGTTACAAGATTGTCCGAAATTCCACATGCTATTTTTGCAAGTGTGTTCATACTGCAAGGAGCAATAATCATAGCATCACTTCCAAATGAACCAGAGGCTATGCTTGCTGAGATGTCTTCATTCTCATGTACTGTAACACTCATCTCTTTATCCAAAACTATCTCAGAGTTTTTTGTCATAATAAAATGTTTATCTATATCTAACGGGAGTAGTTTAAGTACCTTAAGACCTAAGTTTACTCCGCTGGCACCACTTGTAGCTACTATTAACTTCATTGCATCTCCGCTCTATTTTTACCGGTAATTCTAACTTTAACTCTTGTCCCATTATTTTTTTGAACTCTTATGATGTCATTTTCTTTTCCATCCTGAAGAGCTTTGGCGCTGAAGCTTATTGTCATATGATTACTTTTTAAACTGACATTTATCAAAGAGTCTCTTTTTACAATATTAAAAGTTTCAACATCCCTAATGGTTAAAATTTTATTTTCAGATATGTGACGCTTACTTTGAAACAGACCTTTGGTTACATTTTGTATCGGCTTATCTACAAATTTATCCAAAATTATACTCTTTTTACTCACATTTAAAACTGATAGCTCTACATCTTTTTTTATCTTTTTTTTACTTATATACACTAAAACAGTAGCTGTAACATCATAGTTGAAAAACATTTTTTTATTATCTGATGTTTTAATATATATCACTCCGCTTCTTGATAAATAATTTCTGCTTCTAATGTTTACTGTGTAATTTTCAGGCAATGATACCAAATAACCTCTTGGCTCGATAAAAATATCTGTAATATTAATGTTTTCATATTTGTTTTGATAATAATTTTTTATTTTTAGTTCTATCTTTGATGTATCGATAGGACTTTTTAATACAAAGTTTGTATAACTGCTTTTTGAGCTAAACTCTGCATATCCAAGTTGTTTTAGCGTGTTTAATAAATCTTTTGTTTTTACTCTTTTTGTGTGTTTAGTGTTTTCAATTGAAAATAGTTTTGAATCATTTTTTACATTAGGAATTATATGTGAAAGATTGATAGTTTTTGTATTTACGTAGTAAGTTTCATCTAAAGTGCTGCTGGAATATAACGTTAAGTAGATAAAAAGTGAAAAAAAAGTTTTTGTTAGCATTTAAATAATCATCCAATATAAAATATTTTACAATTCTAACATTATTTAGTGTGATAACATAATTTAGTGTGATAACATAAAAAAGGTGGTACCAGAGAGGGGATTCGAACCCCTAAGCCTTGCGGCAGCGGATTTTGAATCCGCCGTGTATACCATTCCACCACTCTGGCATGAAAGAGTGGAATGATAGTGGTTTATAACTTAAAGTATTTTTAAAATGAATTGTAAATGCTTTTTTGTCGATATATGTCGCATGGAACTTAAATTGCTGTATAAATTAGATAAAGCATAAGTACAGTAAAATATTAAAGATTAAACGGAGGTGCATCATGAGAGTAACACCTAGCATGTACTACAAAAATGTGGCTGCAGAGGGCTCTAGAGCAAACGAGAGGTTGTTTGATGTAAATAAGCAGATTGCATCTGGACTTAAAATTCAATATGCCAGTGATAATATAGGTGTCTTTACGGATACTATGAGACTTGATAATGAGTTGATTACGCTAAATCAAGTCGCTAAAAGTGTTGAGAGTGGCTATAAAACTTCGGATCAGACGGATATTATTTTAAATGAGTTTGACACAAGTATGAATAGGATGAATACCCTTCTTATTCAAGCTGCCAATGGTACAAACGACTCAGTATCTCTTGATGCTATAGCTGCAGAGTTAAGAGGCCTTGAAGGTCATTTTATCAGCTTGGCAAACACATCTATTAATGGTCAGTATCTATTCTCTGGTTCAGCAGTAGACACAAAACCAATAAGTGCTGATGGGAAATACAAGGGAAATAATATTTCAATGAACGCATTTTTAGGATCGGGAGTGGAGCAACAGTATAATTTGACCGGTGCTGATCTATTTTTAGGTGAAGAGGTTCTTGTTAAAAGAGAAATTACAAGCAATGTTGTTCAAACTAATTTAAGTTCTAAATATCCTGACTTTACAGATGCGACAGTTACCGGAACTCCTACTACCATTTCAAGCAGTGATACTATTCGAGATTTGATGGGCGATACAGATAATTCTATAGTGCCTCCTAATAATCATTATTTTTACCTTAGCGGTACACAAAGTGACGGCACGGCATTTAAAAAACAGATACAAATGACAGATACCAATACAATAGATGATTTATTGATTGCAATAGGTGATGAGTATGGTAATGGGGTTGTAGATGTGGTTAATGTTTCAATGAACTCTTCAGGGCAGATTGTTATAGAAGATAAGCTGAAAGGTTCAAGCAAATTAGATTTTCATATAGTAGGTGCGACAGATTTTAGCGGTGGTGGCGCTGCAAATGTGAATAATATAGATTCATTGGATAGCGGTGAGACAAATTTTGATGAGATTATAAATCCAACTGTTCCTCCAGCTAATAATCTTTATGTTAAAGAGTTTGTTAAATCTCCATATAGTTCAGCTATTGCCGGCATCACGAATATTGATGCTCTCTTGTATGATAGAACACAGTTCAGTGTTTCAGGTAGTACAATTTCATCAAATGTTTCTCAAATTCTAAAAGATGACAATGCATTTGCAACTAATTCTACAAAACTTCATGAAGTTTTTTCTGGAGTCACTTATGATTTAGATGGAACCTATACTGGTGGTTTAGATGGAAAATCTTTAATATTACAAGGTAAAACCGTATCTAATACGGACTATAATGTAAGCATTAATCTTTTAGATGGAGGTTCCACATTTTCACTAGATACTGATAACGATGGTAACTATGATAACGGAACATATAATATTTTTAATATGGATAGCACAAGAGTAGCAACGCCAGCAAGTGAAATGACATATCGTCAACTTATGGATGTTGTAAACATGGCTGTAAGTGGTAATTTTCCAGCTACTGCACCAGGTAATGATACTCAGTATGATGCAGCAATAATGGCTTCAAATAATATAGGAAGTACCTCTCTGTCATCTGATGGTAAAATAAGTTTTTCTGATTTTAATATAGCTAGTACGAATGCTACTATAGCTATTTATGACTCAAATAGTGGAGATTTTACTACAGATGCATCTGTTGCAACATTTAATACAAATAATGCATTAACAATTCGTGACCCAAAAACAGATTTTTTTAAAACTTTAGGAGAAGTTATAACTTCTGTTGAAAATTATAAATTCCATCCAGATACTTCAAGTGGTGACATAAGAAGCATAGGGATAGAAAATTCAATTTCAAAATTAAATGATTTAAGAGATCATGTATCTAAATCTCATGCTCAAGTTGGAGCTCAGTCAAATGCTCTTACGTTTTCATTAGAGAGAACACAGATACTTGAAATTTCAACAATGTCGCTCCGTTCATCTGTAATAGATACAGATCTAGCTGAGGCATCTTTGCAGTTGACACAATTGACCAATAACTATTCGGCTATGCTGTATACAGTTGGTAAAGTTTCTCAATTAAGTCTGGTAAACTATTTATAATCTGGAACGATTTTGGCTATACTTCCTTAATTAACACTATTTATTTTTAAAGGCAGCTATAGTTTGAAAGATACTCTATTTATAATATTTTTTGGTTTACTGATATATCTTGGATTTGCTACGGCGCTTGGAGACAACACCATAATGGGTAGTTACGGAGCTACCTTCGCTAAATATAATCATGGCTATTTTGGGTATATATCTTACATATATATATTTGCTTCTTTAATACCTTTATATCTTTTTTATAAAAACACTGTACTAAATATAAGAAAATTTGAATTAGCAATAACATCATTTTTAATCTTTTTCTCTCTACTCTTAGCACAGGCACTCTTAGTAAGTGACAAATTAAGAGGAAGCATAGGTTCTGATTTTGTAGAGTTCCTCTCTCCATATATTGGATCATTCGGGCTTTGGATATTTTGGTTAATAATTACAATTGTTTCAATAGTAATAATACTTGATAAAAGCGCTCATGAACTGGTTGACATATTTTTAGGAAATATAAAAACTAAAATTGCAGATAAAAAAAGTCTTTCTAAAAATAAAAATTTAAATATTATAGAAAAAAGAGTTTCCTCCGTACCTGTGAAAGATGTTAAAGAGATAAAAAAAGTACATGTAACCCAAGAGATTGAAAAAATTGAACAAGAGTTTGAATCTGAGATAGACAAACCTGCATATCTAAGAAGAGAAGAGCATGTAGAGACTTTAAAATCATCAGTAGTTGATGATAGTGTAAATTCACAAGAAAAACCGCATAATATATTAGAGTTGGTTCACGAAATTAAAGAACAAAGTTCTGCAATTGTTGTAGATGAGTTGGAAGAAAATGCAAAGCTATTAGCATCTATTGAAAAGGGAGAAGTAGAAAAACCAAAAAATTTCACTCTCCCATCAGTTGATTTTTTACAAAAACCAAATTCTAAAGCACACAGTGTTGATGAGCGTGAGCTAGATGACAAGATAGGATTTTTGATAGAAAAATTAGCACATTTTAAGATAGATGGCGATGTAGTAAGAACGTATGCAGGACCAGTTGTATCAACTTTCGAGTTTAAACCTGCTGCAAATGTAAAAGTAAGTAAAATATTAAATCTCCAAGATGATTTAGCTATGGCGCTCTCAGCCGAAACTATCCGTATTCAAGCTCCAATACCAGGAAAAGATGTAGTCGGTATCGAGATACCAAATGCAACTGTTGATACTATTTATTTAAGAGATTTACTAGATAGTCAGATTTTTAAGGAATCATCATCACCATTGACTATAGTTTTAGGTAAAGATATAGTTGGAAAACCTTTTATAACTGATTTAAAAAAGCTCCCACACCTCCTCATAGCAGGAACAACGGGCAGTGGCAAAAGTGTTGGTATAAACGCAATGATTTTATCTCTTTTGTACAAAAACTCTCCAGATCAGTTAAGACTTCTAATGATTGATCCAAAAATGCTTGAGTTCTCAATATATAATGATATTCCGCATCTTTTAACTCCAGTAATAACAAAGCCAAAGCAGGCAATAGTAGCTCTTAACAATATGGTATTTGAGATGGAACGCCGTTATGAGCTTATGAGTGAAAACAGAACAAAAAATATTGAAAACTATAATGATAAAGTAAAAAAAGAGGGTGGTGAACACTTCCCATATATAGTAGTTATAATAGATGAGTTAGCTGACTTGATGATGACAAGCGGAAAGGATGTTGAGCACTCTATCGCTAGACTGGCGCAGATGGCAAGAGCTTCTGGAATTCACTTAGTTGTTGCAACACAAAGACCATCTGTTGATGTTGTTACGGGACTAATAAAAGCAAATTTGCCATCTCGTATATCTTATAGGGTAGGGCAAAGAATTGATTCTAAAATTATTCTTGACCAGCAAGGCGCTGAATCCCTTCTTGGCAAAGGCGATATGTTGTTTACTCCTCCTGGCTCTACCGGTTTAGTTCGTTTGCATGCACCATGGAGTACAGAGGCAGAAATAGAAAAAATTGTTGAGTTTATAAAATCTCAAAGAGCACCAAATTATGACAAAAGCTTTTTAGTGGAAGAGAATGAATTTAATAATTCTAATAATGAAACATATGAAGAGTTAGATGAGCTTTATGGTGATGCTAGAAATGTTATATTGTCAGATAGAAAAACATCTATTTCATACCTTCAAAGAAAGCTACAAATAGGTTATAACCGTTCAGCAAGACTTATAGAGCAGTTGGAAAATGAGGGTGTTTTATCTTCTCCAAACTCTAAAGGTATTCGTGAAATTCTCTAATGGCTAAACCACATTTTATTTTTACAAAGTACACAAACTCATTTAGTGTACATGTAGATAATTTAGAGCAACTATCAGTACAGCAGATACAACAGATAGAAGCATTTGTGTCTGAGCGTAACGGCATATTTGATTTTAACACGTATACATTTGTTATTAAAAAAAGATTAGAGTTTAATGAATTCATTCTATTGCTCGAACATATATTATTAGAAGCTGTTTGTGAAGAGAAAATTTTAAAAATACAACAAAAATCAAAAGTAGAATTTGGAAAATTTAAAGGAATGTTTTACTCAGATATTCCTGATGCATATCTTTTGTGGCTAAAAAGTAATTATAGAGGAAAAGATAGAAGCATAATAGAGGCCGAAGTGAGTTTTAGATCTATATAGTGTTACCAATATTAACAATCATCATATAAATAGATAAAAATATGTTTACTTTGGTAACACTGTTTATTTTGACCCTGCATATTCAGATATAATCCATAAAATTTAAATTAAACAGGAATGACAATGGCATTTATTGAAGAGTATAAAGCACATATTGCTGAGAGAGAATTACTTGGAGTACCAGCACTTCCACTTTCTGCTGAACAAACAGCAGAAGTGATTGAGTTAATTAAGAGTAACTGTACAGAAGAATTAGTGGATCTTATTACAAACCGTGTGTCACCAGGTGTTGATGATGCTGCATATGTAAAAGCTGCTTTTTTAAATGATGTTGCATCTGCAAAAGTAACTGTTAGCGGTATAACTCCTGCGCATGCAGTTAAAATAATGGGTATGATGCTTGGTGGGTACAATGTTAAACCAATTATTGATTGTTTAACTTCTACAAACAGTGAAGTAGTTGAAGCAGCTAAAGAAGCACTTAAGCACACTTTACTTGTTTATGACGCATTTAATGACGTCGAAGAGTTACATAAAGGTGGAAATGCTCATGCTACTGAGGTTATGACTTCTTGGGCAAATGCTGAGTGGTTTACTTCTAAACCGGCACTAGCTGAAGAGATCACTGTAACTGTTTACAAAGTTCCAGGTGAGACTAACACAGATGATCTTTCTCCAGCTTCTGAAGCATTTACACGTTCTGATATTCCATTACATGCTAATTCTATGCTTGTATCAAAAATGGAAGATCCTATTAACACAATCAAGTCTTTAAAAGAAAAAGGTCATACTATTGCATACGTTGGTGATGTTGTTGGTACTGGCTCATCTCGTAAATCAGGTGTTAACTCTGTTCAATGGCACATGGGTGAGGACATCCCAGGTGTTCCGAACAAACGTACCGGTGGCGTTGTTTTAGGTTCTCTTATTGCACCAATTTTCTTCGCTACATGTGAAGACTCAGGTGCATTACCATTAGAACTTGATGTTTCTGGTATGGAAACAGGTGATGTTGTAACTATTTATCCTTATAAAGGTGAAGCTCACAAAGATGGCAAATGTATCGCTACTTTTAAACTAAACCCTAATACAATTACTGATGAAGTGCGTGCTGGTGGCCGTATTCCACTTATTATTGGTCGTGGTCTTACTTCTAAGGCTCGTGGTGTTCTTGGTTTAGGTGCATCTGAAGTATTCTTAACTGCTGAGCAACCAGCTGATACAGGCAAAGGTTTTACTTTAGCGCAAAAAATGGTTGGTAAAGCTTCAGGTTTAGCTGGTGTTCGTCCAGGTATGTATGTTGAGCCTGAAACATCAACTGTTGGTTCACAAGATACAACAGGTCCAATGACACGTGATGAGATTAAAGAGCTTGCAGCTTTAGGTTTCTCTGCGGACTTCGTTATGCAATCATTTTGTCACACAGCTGCATACCCAAAACCATCTGATGTAATAATGCACCATACACTACCTGACTTTATTGCTAACCGTTCAGGTGTTGCTTTACGTCCTGGTGATGGAGTTATACACTCATGGTTAAACCGTATGGTTCTTCCAGATACAGTTGGTACTGGTGCAGATTCTCACACACGTTTCCCTTTAGGTATATCATTTCCTGGTGGATCAGGAATCGTTGCATTCGCTGCTGTAACTGGTTCTATGCCTCTTACTATGCCAGAATCAGTGCTTGTACGTTTTTCAGGTGAAATGCAACCAGGTATCACTTTACGTGACCTTGTAAATGCTATCCCTTACCAAGCGATTCAAGAGGGTCTTTTAACTGTTCCTAAAGCTGGTAAGATTAATATCTTTGCTGGTCGTATTTTAGAGATTGAAGGTCTTCCTGATCTTAAAGCAGAGCAAGCATTTGAGCTTTCAGATGCATCAGCAGAGCGTTCAGCAGCTGCATGTACAGTACTTTTAAATAATGAACCAGTTATTGAGTACTTAAAATCAAATGTAGTGCTTTTAGAGTCTATGATTGCTGATGGTTATGAAGATACACGTACAATACAACGTCGTGTTGATAAGATGAAAGAGTGGTTAGCTAATCCTACACTTATGAAACCAGATGCTGATGCAGAGTATGCAGCGGTAATCAACATTGACCTTAATACAATTACTGAGCCAATTCTAGCATGTCCAAATGATCCAGATAACGTTAAACTTTTAAGCGAAGTAGCTGGCACAAAAATTGATGAAGTATTTTTAGGAAGCTGTATGACTAATATCGGTCACTATCGTGCAGCTGGTGAAGTAATGCGTGGTGAGAGTGCAGTTGCAGTTGAAAAATTCTGGATTGTTCCACCAACTCGTATGGATGAGCAACAACTAATCAACGAAGGTTATTACGATGTATTTAAAGCGATAGAAGCAAATACAGAGATACCTGGATGTTCATTATGTATGGGTAACCAAGCGTCAGCTCGTGTCGGTTGTACAGTTTTCTCAACATCAACTCGTAACTTTGATAACCGTTTAGGAAAAGGAACTCAAGTTTATCTAGGTTCTGCAGAACTTGCAGCAGTATGTTCTAAACTTGGACGTATTCCTACGGTAGAAGAGTATATGGATATCGTTCCTGCAAAACTTGCAGGTAAAACAGATGATGTTTATAAATACTTAAACTTCAATGAAATAAAAGACTATAAGCTCGAAGCACGTACAACTGCGGAAGAGAAATACGGTGTTACTATTAAAGCTGTATAACCTTAAAATTCAAAAAACGACGCAACTTATGCGTCGTTAACCTCTTAGTTATTTAAATCTAATCTCTGATAATGTCAAAATATAGAGGGTAATTAGGGGTGAAAACTTTTAAATCAATAGTGTGATTTTGTTTTTGATTTTTGAAAATTATCTTGACTCTGTTTTCAAATTCATCAATATATGATATTGACTCTATTAGACTGTTGTTTTGAACTATTTTAAATACCGACTCTTTATATTTTGTCTCATATGTATTATTATTTATCTTCTTCGCATTTGAAATCATTTTAAAAAAATCAAAATTTGATTCGATTCTTTTTACAATAACTTGCTCAATCTCAGGCTCAACTATAGTAACTTCAAATTGAGTTATAAAAACGTTTTTTTTAACTGGTTCAATATAGTTCCATCTGGCATTTTGGGGTTTTGAGGCCAATATATGCCCACTGTAAGTTAATGTCTTATCTTTATCATCAGTTATGGTTTGTGTGAAATCTGCTTCAAAAGAGGTTATATCATTCATCGAGGCAGCAACATGAGTTATAAGTAGCATAGCTAATAGTAAATATTTCAAATAATTCCTTTTTGTTGAAAATTATATCAAAGCGATTGTTTACATATTATATAATATTAATAATAATAAAATTCATTTATAAATTTATGCAAATTGTTATTATAAGTGTGATAAAATCATAGCAATTTCAAAATTGCCATATTCTATAAGTTTTGGTGATGCATATAAGGTTGGAGATGCTACAAGCATTAATGGGTAAAGTATTTGGTACATCAAATGATAGAGAATTAAAAAAATATACAAAGATTGTAAATAGTATAAATGAGTTAGAGAGTAAATATCAAGCTCTAAATGACAGTGAATTAAAAGATGCTTTTACGGAGTTAAAAAATAGCGTATTAAAAGAGGAAAAAACCTTAGAAGACGTTCTAGAAGACTCTTTTGCTATAACCAGAGAAGCAAGTGTTAGAACGCTAAAGATGAGACATTTTGATGTTCAGATTATAGGCGGCATTGTTCTTCACGAGGGTAGAATTGCTGAGATGAAAACGGGTGAGGGTAAAACACTTGTTGCTACTTTGGCAATTGTATTGAATGCAATGACTGGTAAGGGGGTTCACCTAGTAACAGTTAATGATTACCTTGCTTCTAGAGATGCCAATGAGATGAAACCTCTATATGAGTTTTTAGGTCTATCGGTTGGTATTTTACTGGAGAATATGCATGATTCGTCTGTTAAAAGAGAGGCTTATTCAGCAGATATTACTTATGGAACCAACAATGAGTTTGGTTTTGACTACTTAAGAGACAATATGAGTTATTCAGCTGAAAATATGGTTCAAAGAGGCCATAATTTTGTAATAGTTGATGAAGTTGACAGCATATTAATTGATGAAGCAAGAACGCCTCTTATTATCTCAGGACCAACAAATAATACTATGCAAGACTATACAGATGCAAATATTATAGCTCTTACATTGGAAAAAGAGAAACATTTTACAGTTGATGAAAAAGATAAAGTCATTCTTATTACAGAAGATGGTATAACTAAAGCAGAAGAACTGTTTAAAGTTGAAAATCTTTATTCTGCAGAGAATTCTTCACTTCCACATGTGCTGGATCAAGCTTTAAAAGCAAATTATCTTTTTGAAAAAGATGTTGATTACGTAATTAATGATGGTGAAGTTGTGATTGTTGATGAGTTTACTGGTCGTCTCAGCGAAGGACGTCGTTTTTCGGAAGGACTTCATCAGGCACTCGAAGCAAAAGAGGGTGTTGACATCAAAGAAGAGACACAAACTCTAGCAGATATTACATTCCAAAATTACTTTAGAATGTATGATAAACTAGCCGGTATGACTGGTACAGCAGAGACTGAAGCATCAGAATTCGCACAAATTTACACTTTAGATGTTATATCTTTACCTACTAACATTCCAATTTCTAGAAAAGATTTAAATGATTTAATTTATAAAACAGAAGAAGAGAAATTTGCAGCTGTAATAGATACAATCAAAACCCTTTCAAAAACTGGTCAGCCTGTTCTGATTGGTACTGCTTCTATTGATAAATCTGAAGTGCTACATAGTGTTCTAAAAAAAGAAAAAATTGCTCATACTGTACTTAATGCTAAAAACCATGCACAAGAGGGTGAAATTATTAAAAATGCCGGTGCCAAAGGCGCTGTAACAATTGCAACAAATATGGCAGGTCGTGGTGTTGATATTAAAGTAAATGATGAAGTTAGAGCACTTGGTGGTCTTTATATAGTAGGAACAGAGAGACATGAAAATCGTCGTATAGATAATCAGCTTCGTGGTCGTTCAGGTCGTCAAGGTGATGCAGGTACAACACAATTTTATCTATCTCTAGAAGACAATCTTCTACGTATTTTTGGAAGTGATAAAATCAAATCTATTATGGAGCGTCTTGGTGTTGAAGATGGTGAATATATAGAGTCTAAAATGGTTACTCGTGCAGTTGAAAAAGCTCAGAAAAAAGTTGAAAATATGCACTACGAAGGTAGAAAGCAGATTGTAGAGTATGACGATGTTGCAAATGAGCAGAGAAAAATAGTTTACAAATTTAGAGCTCAATTACTTAATAGTGAATATAATATCTCATCTAAGATTGATGAAATTAGAGAAGAATATGTGGCACACATTCTGTCCAGTGCAGATATATTTGACGGTGGGGCCAAAGAAGATTTCAATTTAGAAAAAGTTTTTAAACTATTGCGTGAAGAGGTTAATTTAGAACTTAAGATAGATGATTTCTCTTCACTTGAATATGAAGAATTATTAGAGGCTTTAGTTAGCAGTGTTAAAAAATCTTATGATGATAAAATGAGTGTATTGGATGATGGAATTTCAAATGAAATTGAGCGAGAGCTATATCTTAAAGAGCTAGACAGTGCTTGGAGAGAGCATCTGTATGCTATGGACAATATGAAAACAGGTATAAGACTAAGAGCATACAATCAAAAAGACCCATTAGTAGAATATAAAAAAGAGAGTTTTAATCTTTTTACGGAATTAATTAGTGACATCAAGTTCAATACAATAAAGACTCTTCAAATAATTCAGTTTAGAGTTGAAGACCCTGAGCAAGAGGCTAGAAAGGTTGCTGAGCAGTTAGAGCTTCAGCGTAAACACGCAGCAGCTGCTATACAACTCAGTCACTCTGATAGTGATGATGAGTATGGTTCTAAAAAGATTTCAAGAAATGATACATGTCCTTGTGGAAGCGGTAAAAAATACAAACAGTGTTGTGGTAAAAGTGGTCCCAAGAAGGGTGTATTTGCCGGAAGCGGTGCTTTTTCTTCTTGAAAACATCGATAGTACCATATCTAGTAAAACGATTTTTACGATTTGACAGTGAGCAGCCATTTATTTTCTTGTCTGCATTACTTGCATTTCTAGGGATTTCCCTTGGTGTAATGGTACTTCTTATAGCTATGGCTCTTATGAATGGTTTCGACAAAGAGTTTAAAAAAAAGCTTACGATTATGAATTATCCATTGACAGTTATGCCAAAGTTTTTTGGCGCAGTTAATGAAAGTCTATTAATAGATTTAGAGAATAAATTTCCACAGCTTCATTTTAGTCCTTATGTTCAATCTGCTGTAATGGCTAGAAGTGGGACAAAGCTAGAGGGTGGCTATATATTTGGAGTAGATTTTAAAAGTGAAGCTAAAGTAAACAGTGTCGTAAATGACGCAATAAAAAATAGTGATTTTAAAAAATTTGATGTACTAATTGGCAAATCTCTTAAAGATGAATTCAATCTTTTTACAGATGATAGGCTTATGTATATTTTTACACAAGTAGAACCAGGTGGACTCTCTATAACTCCAAAAATAAAAAGATTTAAAGTTAAAAGTGTATTTGATTCAGGTCTCTCCGCATATGATAAAGCATATAGCTACACAACCCTCTCATCTCTTCAAACAATGTTGCATATGCCAACTGATCAGTACAATGGGATTCATATTTTCTCTAAAAATCCCGAAGTTGACATTATTGAACTAAAAAGCTTTCTTCCAAATAGCGTTGTTGTAAAGGGGTGGTGGGAAGACAATCTTAACTTCTTCGCAGCCTTGGAGTTAGAAAAGGCCTCTTTGTTTATAGTGCTTATGCTTATTATTTTAATAGCAGCTATAAATATTATATCTTCTCTTTTAATGAATGTCATGAATAGACGAAGTGAGATAGCACTGCTTTTATCACTTGGGGCTACATCCTCGGAAATTAAGAGAGTGTTTTTGTATTTGGGCATAGTGATAGGTATCAGCGGTATTTTAGTTGGTGTAATTCTTGGAATGAGTGGCTTATGGATACTGAGTACTTTTGATATAGTGCACTTGCCAAAAGACGTTTACCCTACATCTACGCTACCTCTTGATTTAAGTCTAAAAGACTTTATCCTTATAGTTGCTGGAGCATTCACAATAGTTGTTGCATCATCTTATTATCCAGCAAAAAAAGCGAGTGAAATAGATATATTAACTGTTTTGAGGAATGAGTAAACAGGTTATTCTTTTTTATCATCACCGCTTTTAAAAAGCTCAAACGGAAGCATCAGAGTTCTCTTTAAAATATTCAGTGGTGCTACCATTATGTCTTTTGCTACTTGAGTTGTCACTTCTGGATTGTCTAATTTTCCTCTTATTTTTAAAGAAGTAGAGATGCTGTCTTTGCCTAACAATATATATCCTACTATCGGTATTTTAGATATTGCACTCCCTAGATCAGTTTTCAAGTTCAAATCTATATTGATAGTGTTATTTTTTATACTGGCATTACCTTTGCCGATGATATCAATCTCTTTAGATTTTAGGTATAAATCACTAATTGTATATATGTTTTCATCAAAAACAAAACTCATATATGTGCTCTCAGCAGCCAGTCCGCTATTATTGTATCCAGGTAATGAAAATGTAGTTAAAGATGGAATAGTGTTAACGAATGCAAGTATGTTATTTAGAATCTTATAATCAAGTATAGTAGTGTTTCTAACAAAAATCATACCATTATGCTTATCCGGTCTACCATTTATTGCAAAGTCTAAAATACCACCTTTGAACTTCGAGCGAGCAAATAGATTGTCCATAAAAATATCACCAAAATCTTTTCCATACAAATGAAAGTTTCCATCACTGAACTTAAAGTTGGCATTTCCATCTTTGTGTGCTAGGCTTGCAGTTACAATATTGTTTTTGTACTTAAGATTAATATTGTCAGAGACCGCAGATCTATCCTTATTGAAATAGATATATGAATTTCTAGCTGTTAGTGATAACTTTAGATTGCTTCCGCTTTTGGTTGAGCTGTTTTTGTCAGATATGAAGTTTAGAATTTCATTGATATTTATACCAACACTCTCTGCTTTAATTGTTATATAATCATTTATACTTACATCAACGGAGTCATTTACTGTAAGAGAGAGTTTCCCGTTTTCACTCTGCAATTCCCCGTTTACAGTATAGTTTTTTATGGGTACATTGTCTTTTACTAAAATTTTATATTTGTATTCGCTGTTTACTGAAAATTTTATATTTTTATCATTTTCTTTTTTAATGATTGTAGAATTTCCATTAGTCAAGCCAAACTCTTTTAGAGCTTTGGAATTTTCAGCTATCTTCTCTAAAGAATTAAATCTCAACTTCCATTCATTATTACTCATCGTATAATCTAAATCGTATTCCTTGGAAGCTATCTTTATTTCTGAATTTTTTGATTCTACATCTAGTTGTATGGTTTTGTCAGACTTAAAAATTTCGCCTAGTGTAGAGTTTGCAAACTCTACACTATGAACATCTACGTTACCAATTGATTTTTTAAAATTGTAAACAGCACTAATCTTTGATTTTAATTTATCACTTATATTAAGCGAGAGATTATTTACAATGATGTTATCTGAATTTATATTCACCTTAGCATTATTAAAAGTGTAGTCAATGCTATCAATATCCAAAGTGATTTTTTCTTTTGAAGATATGGTGAAACCATTATTATAAAAAACATTTACAGATGCCGGTGATTGGCCTAACTTTATATTGTTATAGTTTAATTTTAGTAAGTCAATTTTCATATTAGCCTTAGCAGACTTTAGTAAAATTTTGCCCGACACGAGAGCTGTTGCAATTTTTGGAACCTCTACAAAAGTGATAGGAATTTGAGCCGTTAATTTTTCCATATCAAAAGGTATTTTCATTGAAGAAACTTTTAAAAGTTCATTTTTAAATATCCAATTTGAGTTGTCAATAGTTAGATAATAATTTTGTGGTGAAATAGAATAGGCTACATGTAGAGGCTCTGGAATATTTCGCAGTGTTAAACCTTTCTCTTTAAAAGAGAGCTTTTCAACTCTAAAATCTAAGATTCCAGAAGACTCGCGAGCATTAAAATACATATCTACATGTGAAGTTGCAATGTCTTTATACTTCGCAAGCATATTATTTATAGTAATGTATGAGTTATTTAATAATACATGTGCATCAAAGACATCTATATTTAAACCCAGGTAGTCTATTTGCCCTTTTTTTGCATAAAAGTCACCAACTGCTGTAACTTGTGCTGATCTTAGATTGATATTTAGTTCCAGATTTGTAGCTACTTCACCTTCTGTTTGTATAAACGGTAATCTTATTTTATATCTATTTAGTAAGCTTAACAACCCTTTGTCAACTTTGCCGTTAAATAGTAGGTAGAGTGAAAGTAGCTCCTCTTTTTTAGAAAAATCAATTTTCAACCAGCTTTTATCAAGAAAAAAACCATACGAAAACGCGTTTTGAGGTTTTATGTAAAGTATGCCATTTTTAAATTCCAAATCAGTATAAAGCGTATTTACGGGTTCCAGTTGTTTATCATAGGTGTATTTCAAATCATTTGCAGTAGCTTTAACATGTAAGTTTAGATACGTTTCGTCTACTTTGTCATACTCAAGCCAACCGTAAGCACTTCTAATTGATAGACTTGACATCTCAATAGCATCGTAAACCCAGTATTTGACGCTAGGATTCATATTAAACATATCGACAATATATCTGCTATTTTTTATATTATTTGAAGATTCTAATCTATAGGAAAGTTTTTCAGTATCACTTATTGCATATATACTTAAATTTGTGTCACTGCTTATGTCTAAGTTTAATGAAACAGCCAACTCTATCTTGCCAATAGTATTTAAGATTAGGTTTCCACTAGCATTAATATCTCTTTTCTTATCTGTAAATTTATCTATTTTGATGTTAAACATATGTGACTCAAAGAACATTGAACTCTCAAGCGAGAAGGTAGGAGAAAATGCAGATAAAAAACCATTTCCACCGTCAATATATCTAAAAGAGCCTTCCACATCATTAAATGATATTTTTTTTATAATAATTTTTTCAAACCAGCTATCAATATATACAGTGCTTTTTAAGACTTCTCTAAACATCTCATAGTCTATCTTAGAATCTTTACTGTTTTTTTCTTTAACAACATTAAATTCTTCTATAACTACACTTAGCTTTTCATCCCATTTAATGTATAATTTCTTAACTTTAATATTTGGAAGTGATATATCATCTATATACAGCCCATTTTGCAGAAGTATAAATATTATAGAAAGTGTTAATAAAATGAAAGAGAGAACACTAATTAGCATGAAGTGGATTTTTGAAATAGTATTAATAATAATTGTGTCGTTCATGTATTACCTAAATAAGCCTATAAATTCCCCAAAAGTCATCTATATACCTCAAGGTTCTATTAATAAGATTATAACACATTTGAGTGATAAAAATTATAATGTAAGTAAACTTGATTCACTGTTATTAAGAGTGATAGGCTCCCCTCAAAGTGGATGGATAAACATAGGAACAACACACAGTACAAGAGGCGATTTTCTATACAAGCTTACAACTGCAAAGGCAGCGCTTCAAGAAATAACTTTAATACCTGGAGAAACAACATACATTTTTTTAGATGAGTTGGCAAAAAATCTGAAACTAAATAGAACAGTATTGCAAAAAGAGTATGATTTGCAAGCCTTACATGTAGAAGGCGTTCTTGTTCCAAATACGTACTATTTGCCTATTGGAATAACTGAAAAAATGATAATTAAAATTTTGCTTGCTGAGTCACTTAATCAGATGAAAAATTTCTCTATTAAATTATTTGGCAATTACAATGAAAAGAAATGGTTTCATTTTGTAACAGTTGCCTCAATTATTCAAAAAGAATCAGCTAGTATTGAAGAGATGTCATTGGTAAGTTCTGTTATATATAACAGGCTTAAAAAAAATATGAAACTACAGATGGATGGAACTCTCAATTATGGTAAATATTCACATGTAAAAGTATCACCTCAAAGGATAAGAGAAGATAAATCTACGTACAATACATACGTGAATAAGGGACTTCCGTCGTCTCCGGTTTGTAATGTAAGTTTTGATGCTATTCGAGCAGCAATATTTCCTGCTAAGACAGAATACTTATATTTTATGAAATCAAATAATGGAACCCATGATTTTTCGCGTAACTATTCTACACATCTGAGCAACATTAAGCGTGTTACTAAAAGAAACAAAAACTAAATACATCTTATAAATAATGGAAGGTAGCTAAATATTATTTATCTTAGTGGTAGTATGTCACTATAAGTTTTTGTAGCGTAAATGTTAACTAGCAAAAACAAATATTAACCTAAGGACAGAAAATGTCAAAAATTATTTGGTCTAAAATTGATGAAGCACCAGCTTTAGCAACGTATTCGTTATTACCTATCGTAAATGCTTTTACTAAAGCAGCAGGCGTTGAAGTAGTTACTAGTGATATATCACTAGCAGGTAGAGTTTTAGCTGCAATGGGTCTTGCAGAAGATGAACTTTCAAAACTAGGTGAAGTTGTTTTGCAAGAAGATGGAAATATTATTAAACTTCCAAATATATCAGCTTCTGTTGGTCAGCTTAAAGATTGTATTGCAGAGCTTCAGGGCCAAGGTTATGATATTCCTAACTATCCTGAAAATCCAGCAAATGCTGATGAAAAAGCTATTCAAGCTAAATATAGCACATGTTTAGGTTCAGCAGTTAACCCTGTTTTACGTGAAGGTAATTCAGACAGACGTGCTGCAGTAGCAGTTAAGAAATTTGCTCAAAAGAATCCTCACAAACTTAGAGCATTCCCGGAAAATCCTAAATCATATGTTGCACATATGGAAGGAAATGGAGACTTTTTTGGTAATGAGAAATCAGTTACTGTTGCAAAAGCACAAAAAGTTACTATAGCACTTAACGGTAAAGAATTAACATCTGTTAATGCTATTGATGGTGAAATTCTTGATGGTACTTTCATGTCAATTGCTGCACTTAATAATTTTTATGCAAAAACAATTGAAGATGCAAAATCAAATGATGTTTTATGGTCACTACACCTTAAAGCAACAATGATGAAAATTTCTGATCCAATTATGTTCGGTCATGCTTTCACTGTATTCTTTAAAGATGTATTTGCTAAACATGCAGACACATTTGCAGAACTTAAAGTTAATCCTAATCAGGGTATGTCTGATTTAGAGAAAAAAATCAAAGGTCATGCAAAAGAAGCTGAAATTAAAGCTGACTTCTTAGCTGTATTAGAGTCTGACTCTCCTAAACTAGCTATGGTTGATTCTGATAAAGGTACAACTAATTTTAACGCGTCTAACGATGTAATTATTGATGCTTCTATGCCAGTAGTTGTGCGTGAAGGTGGTAAGCAGTGGGATAGAACTGGTGCTGCTGTAGAGTGTGTTGCAGTTATCCCTGATTCTACTTATGCTATGTTTCATGCTGAGATGGTAGCTGACTGTGTTAAAAATGGTCAGTACGATGTTTCAACTATGGGTACAATGCAAAATATCGGTCTTATGGCTCAAAAAGCTGAAGAGTACGGTTCTCATCCAACAACTTTTGAACTTGCAGAAGCTGGTACTGTTACTGTGACAGGCGCTGATGGTGTTCTTATGAGTTTTGAGTGTGAAGCTGGTGATATTTGGAGAATGTCTCGTACTAAAGATATTCCAATCAAAGACTGGGTTCGTTTAACAGTTGAGAGAACAAGAATTGAAAACGTTCCTGCAATCTTCTGGTTAGATGAAAACCGTGCTCATGATGTACAAGTTAAAATCAAAGTAGATGCATTCCTTAAAGAGTTTGATACTACTGGTTTAGATATCCAATTCATGAATGTAACTAACGCTACTCGTTTTACAAATGCTCGTGTTCGTGAAGGTAAAATGACTATCGCTGTAACAGGTAATGTTCTTCGTGATCACCTTACAGATATGTATCCAATTTTAGAGCTTGGAACATCTGCTAAGATGCTTTCAATCGTTCCTTTATTAGCTGGTGGTGGTCTATATGAGACTGGTGCTGGTGGATCGGCTCCTAAGCACGTTGATCAGTTCTTAGCTGAGGGTCACCTTCGTTGGGATTCACTAGGTGAGATTTTAGCACTTGCTGAGTCTTTAAGATTTATCGGTCAAAAAAACAATGATTCTAAACTTGCTGCATTAACTGCTGGTCTTGATGTTGCAAATGATGCTTACCTAGACAACAACAAAGAGCCAGGTAGAAAATGTGGTGAGCCAGATAACAAAGCTTCTCACTTCTTCGTAGCTCAATACTGGGCTAAAGCACTTGCTGAAGGTGAAAATGCTGAGTTAGCCGCTAAATTTGCTCCAGTAGCAAAAGCTTTAACTGAAAATGAAGATACAATTATCGCTGAGTTACTTGCTGTTGAAGGCAAAGTTCAAGATATCGGTGGTTACTTCCATCCAGATGATGCGAAAGCTGAAGCTGCGATGAGACCATCTGCAACACTAAACGCTATCATAGATAGCATATAATATTACATACCAAGAGGGTGAGTCCCTCTTAGTATTTTCTTTTTTTATGAAACTTTTTAGTTTTATAAAAAAGGCAAAATAAGTCTTTACTATGATATTTATATACTTAAATTTTATGTGTTAGCACATATCTTTTAAGTGTATTTGTTTAAAATATCATAATATTTTATACTGAGGAGTACATATGAGTCAAGGAAAAAGAGTAGGGATAGTAGGTGCTGGAAATGTTGGAGCTACAGTAGCTTACTCTCTAGCAATGCTTGGATCTTGCCATGAGATAATCCTTCGTGACAACAAAATTGATGTTGCTCGCGGTAAGGCACTCGATATGAGTCAAGCAGCATCAGCTGTTAGAAGTCATACAGTTGTTAGTGTTGCGGAAGAGATGTCTGACTTAACAAATTGTGATGTAGTTGTTGTTACGGCAGGTAGCCCAAGATTGCCAGGTATGAGTCGTGATGACCTGCTTATGATTAATGCAAATATTACAAAAGAAGTTATTGTTGGGATTGCTAAATACTCTCCTAACGCTATAATCATTATGGTTTCTAACCCTTTAGATGCTATGACATACGTAGCACTAAAAGAGAGTGGTTTTGACAGAAGTCGTGTTATCGGTATGGCTGGTATATTAGACAGTTCAAGAATGGCCGCTTTTATTCAAGAAAAACTTGGATATGGCGGTGGTCAGATTCGTGCATCCGTTATGGGTGGACATGGTGACGATATGGTTCCTTTGCCTCGTTATTCTACTGTAGCTGGTGTGCCACTTACTGATGTTTTAAGTGATGATGAGATTAAAGAGATTGTAACTCGTACTCGTCATGGTGGTGCAGAGATTGTTGGACACCTTAAGACAGGCTCAGCTTACTATGCTCCGGCAAAGTCTACATCAATAATGGTAGAAGCAATATTAAAAGACACAAAGCAGATTCATCCTTGTGCTGTTTACCTTGAAGGTGAATACGGATACAGTGATGTAGTTTCTGGCGTACCTGTTATGCTGGGAGCAAATGGTGCTGAAAAAATTATAGAAGTAACTTTAAATGAGAAAGAGCAAGAGATGTTTAAAAATTCTTGTGCTTCTGTTCAAGAGTTAATAAATACACTTAATGAAAATAAATTTTTTGAAGGAAAATAATTTGAGTACACGTATAGAAAAAGACACAATGGGTGAGATAGAAGTTCCAATTGATGCTTATTGGGCTGCTCAAACACAGCGTTCAATTGAAAATTTTGCTATTGGTGAAGAGACTATGCCTTATGAAATAACAAGAGCATTTTCGTATCTAAAAAAAGCAGTTGCACTAGTAAATAAAGATCTTGGTAAATTAGACGCTAAAAAAGCAGATGCTATTGCTTTGGCAGCAGATGATATGCTGTCTGGTAAATTGGATGGTAATTACCCTTTAGTTGTATGGCAGACAGGCTCTGGTACACAGTCAAATATGAACAATAATGAAGTTCTTGCTAACCGCGCTACTGAAATACTTGGTGGTGATTTTAGAATAGAAAAATTAGTTCATCCTAATGATGATGTTAATAAGTCACAATCTTCAAACGATACTTATCCTACAGCTCTACATGTAGCTTCAGTAATTGCTGTTGAGACACGTGTTCTTCCAGCTATCGCAAAATTAAAAGCTACCCTTACTGAAAAATCTGTAAAATTTGAATCTATTGTTAAAATTGGTCGTACACATCTTCAAGATGCAACACCGATTACATTAGGTCAAGAGATTAGCGGTTGGGTAGAAATGCTTAACAAGTGTGAAAAAATGGCTAAAGATTCACTAGAAGCAGTTCGTGAGCTTGCTCTAGGTGGAACGGCTGTAGGAACTGGACTTAATGCTCATCCAGAATTAGGTGAAAGAGTTGCTAAAAAACTAACAGAACTTACAGGACACAATTTTATTACTGCTCCAAACAAATTTCATGCACTTACTTCGCATGATGCACTTGTATATTCACATGGTGCATTAAAAGCATTGGCTGCAGACATGATGAAAATCGCTAATGATGTTAGATGGTTGGCATCTGGTCCTCGTTGTGGAATTGGCGAAATAACTATTCCTGAAAATGAGCCAGGTTCTTCAATTATGCCAGGTAAAGTAAATCCTACGCAAGCTGAAGCTGTAACTATGGTTACATGTCAGATTTTTGGCAATGATGTTGCTATTTCAATGGGTGCTTCACAGGGAAATTTTCAATTAAACGTCTTTAAGCCGGTTATTGCATATAACTATTTACAATCATGTCGTTTATTGGCAGACTCAATTAATTCATTTAATGATCATTGTGCTGTTGGGCTAGAGCCGGTTGCTGATAAGATAGATCATTTTTTACATAATTCGCTAATGCTTGTAACAGCACTTAATCCATATGTAGGTTATGATAATGCAGCAAAAATTGCTAAAACAGCACATAAAAACAATTCAACATTAAAAGCTACAGCTATCGAGCTTGGTCTTTTAACGGCTGAAGAGTTTGATAAGTATGTTGTACCAGAAGATATGATTGCACCTAAAGCTTAACTGCTTTGTGCCCACTTTAAAATAAGGAGAATAAATGAATATACATGAATATCAAGCGAAGCAGATTTTCAAAAAATATGGTGTTCCAATACCAAAAGGTATAATGGTTGAGAGCGTTAAAGATGCTGTAATAGCTGCAGAGCAATTAGGTGGTCCTATATGGGTTGTTAAAGCTCAAATACATGCAGGTGGTCGTGGTCTTGGCGGTGGTGTAAAACTTGCTAAGTCTCTTGAAGAAGTAGAAGTGTTAGCTAATGAAATTCTTGGTATGACTTTGGTGACTCACCAAACAACAGCAGAAGGTAAATTAGTTCAAAAACTTTATATTGAAGATGGTGTTGATATTAAAGAAGAATTATATTTATCAGTTGTTCTTGATAGAAAACTTGAAATGCCTTTAATTATGGCTTCAACTGAGGGTGGGATGAATATTGAGGATGTTGCTGAAAATACTCCTGAAAAAATTATAACAATTCCTGTTGATCCAGCCATTGGTTTTCAAAGCTTTCATGGTCGTAAATTAGCATTTGGTCTTGGTCTTACAGATCCAGATGAGCAAAAAAATATTATCAAATTTGCACATAAACTTTTCAAACTATATATGGAAAATGATGCAGAGATGATAGAAATTAACCCACTTGTTAAAACAGGTAAGGGCGAGTTTATTGCACTTGATGGAAAGATGGGGTTTGATAACTCTGCTCTAGGACGTCAACCAGAAATTGCAGCAATGAGAGATTTAACTGAAGAAGATGCTGATGAAGTAGAGGCTGCTAAGTATGGCCTTTCTTATGTTGCTCTAGATGGTGAAATTGGTTGTATGGTAAATGGTGCTGGTCTTGCTATGGGAACTATGGATACTATTAACTACATGGGTGGAACACCTGCTAACTTCCTTGATGTTGGTGGTTCAGCTAATGCAGAGACTGTTGCAAAAGGTTTTGAGATAATCCTTAAAAACCCAAAAGTTAAAGCTATTTTCGTAAATATCTTTGGTGGAATTGTTCGTTGTGATCGTATTGCTAATGGTATTATTGAAGCTACTAAACTTACTGATGTTAATGTTCCAGTTATTGTTCGTCTTGATGGAACAAATGCTCCAGAAGCAGCAGAAATTCTTAAAAATGCAAATATTGCTAACCTTATCGTTGGTAATGATTTAGGTGACGGTGCAGCTAAAGCTGTAGCGGCAGCGAAAGGAAACTAATTAATGTCAATCTTAGTAAATAAAGATACAAAAGTAATCGTTCAAGGTTTCACTGGTAAAGAGGGAACTTTTCACGCTGAGCAGTGTTTAGCATATGGTACTAAAATTGTTGGTGGCGTTACACCAAATAAAGGTGGTCAAGAACATTTAGGTAAACCAGTATTTAATACTGTTGCCGATGCCGTAATGACTACTGGCGCTACTGTTTCTATGATATTTGTTCCACCTGCATTTGTTGGTGACGCTGTAATGGAAGCTGCTGAAGCTGGAATTACTCTTGCAGTAATAATCACTGAAGGGGCTCCTGTTAAAGATATGCAAGCTGCTAAAGCTCACGCTACAAAGCATGGTATGATGACTATCGGGCCAAACTGCCCAGGTATTATTACTGCTGAAGAGTGTAAGATTGGTATTATGCCAGGTTCTATTTTCAAAAAAGGAAATATTGGTCTTATTTCAAAATCTGGTACATTAACTTACGAAGGTGCTAATCAAGTTTGTAATGAAGGTTTCGGTATATCAACAGCAGTTGGCATTGGTGGAGATCCGATTATTGGTCTTTCATATATGCAAATCTTACCAATGTTTGAAGCAGATCCAGATACTCATGCAATTGTTATGATTGGTGAGATTGGTGGTGATCTTGAAATACAAGCTGCTAAGCTAATCAAAGAGCAAATCACTAAACCTGTAGTTGCTTTTATTGCTGGTCAAACTGCACCAAAAGGTAAAACAATGGGGCATGCAGGTGCAATTGTTAGTGGTAGTGCTGGTACAGCAAAAGAAAAAATGGAAGCACTCGAAGCTGCTGGAGTAAAAGTGGTTGTTTCACCTGCTGAAATTGGAAAAGCTATCGCAGAACTTTTAGCTAAGTAATTTACTCTTGTGCGAGCCCCGTAAGGTAACATTATTTGTTTTTACAAGGCGACAGCAGCACAATTCAGAGCTATATTAATTAAACTTAGTTAATCTGTTTATGAAAAAAGTTAGTGTTTAAATAAACATTGACACAGTATAGACAATTTATACATTAATAAATGAGGAGAATAAATGGGAACTTTTAAAACTGTAAACCCAGGTAACCAACCTGTATGGGTGAATACAAGCAACTGTAAAGCATGTGACATCTGTGTGTCAGTCTGTCCTTCAGGTGTGCTTGGTATGAAATATGAATCAACATCAACTCTTGGTGCAATGATTTCAATTGATCACCCTGAATCTTGTATTGGTTGTAATGAGTGTGAACTTACGTGTCCCGACTTTGCTATTTATGTAGCAGACTCAAAAGAGTATAAAGCTGCAGGTTTTAGCTTTGCTAAACTTACTGATGAAGCAAAAGAGAGACAAGCAGCTATTATTGCTAATAATTATATGTCACTAAACCAAGGAGCTAAATAATGGCAACTAGAGAAGTAATATCTACAGGTAATGAACTAGCGGCAATTGCAGCAGTTGATGCAGGCTGTATGTTTTTTGGTGGTTATCCATTAACACCATCAAGCGAAGTTATGCACGAAATTTCTGACCTTTTACCAAAGATTGGTGGGGTAGCAATTCAGATGGAAGATGAGATAGCCGGTATTTGTGCTGTTATCGGCGCTGCAATGGCTGGTGATAGAGCACTAACAGCTACATCAGGTCCAGGAATGTCTTTAAAGGCTGAAAACTTAGGTCTTGCTCAAATGGCAGAAGTGCCTTTGGTTTGTGTAAATGTTATGCGCGGTGGTCCATCAACTGGTCTTCCAACTCGTGTTTCTCAAGGTGACATCCTTCAGTCTAAAAACCCATCACATGGTGATTATAAATCAATCACTTTATGTGCAGGTTCATTAGCTGAGTGCTATACTGAGACTGTAAGAGCATTTAATTTAGCTGACAGATTTATGCAACCAGTTATCGTTTTACTAGATGAGACTATCGGTCACATGCATGGTAAAGCAGTTATTCCAACTGTTGAAGATGTTAAAGCTGGAATTGTTCCAAGAAAAAGATTTGATGGAGCACCAGAAGATTATTTTCCATATGAGTGTGAACATGATGAACCAGCGGTTCTTAATCCGATGTTTGAAGGTTATAGATACCACTTTACAGGTCTGCATCATGATAAAAATGGTTTTCCAACTGAAGAGATTGAAACTTGTAGAAAACTAATCCAAAGACTAGAAGACAAAGTGGCATTTCATGAAGATGAACTTGAGTCTTATGAAGAATTTATGATGGATGATGCAGAAATTATGATTATCGCTTACGGTTCTGTTTCACTGGCTGCAAAAGAATCAATCAGACACCTTAGAAAAGAGGGAATAAAAGCTGGTTTATTCAGACCAATAACTATTTGGCCTTCACCAGCTGCTAAAATAAAAGAGCATACTGATAAAATTGACAAAGTTTTAGTTGTTGAGCTTAACATTGGTCAATACCATAGTGAAATTCAAAGAGCAGCTGCTAGACTTGATATTGAAGGTTTATTTAAAGTTAATGGTAGACCAATATCTCCTTATGAGATAGTAACTAAAGTAAAGGAATTATAAGATGGCATTTAATTATGAAAAATATTTAAGACTTCAAAAGATGCCAACACTATGGTGTTGGGGTTGTGGTGATGGTGTTATTCTTAAGGCATTCGTTAGAGCAATTGAAAAAATGGGCATAAAGCAAGATGATGTATGTGTTGTTTCTGGAATCGGTTGTTCGGGAAGATTTTCTTCTTATGTTGATTTTAATACAGTTCACACAACTCACGGTAGAACAGTAGCTTATGCAACTGGTATTAAATTAGCAAGACCAAATAAAATGGTTATCTGTGTTGCTGGTGATGGTGATGCACTTGCTATTGGTGGTAATCATACAATACATGGCTGTAGAAGAAACATAGATATGACTATGATTATTATTAACAACTTTATCTATGGTTTAACTAATTCACAAACTTCTCCAACAACACCAAAAGGTATGTGGACAGTAACTCAAAAAGTTGGTAATATTGACCCAACTTTTGATACATGTGATTTAGCTATCGCTGCTGGAGCTTCGTTTGTTGCTCGTGAGACTATGCTTGACCCTAAAAAGTTAGAAAAAGTTCTTATTAAAGCGATGGAACACAAAGGTTTCTCAATGATGGAAGTGCTTTCCAACTGTCATATTAATCTTGGTAGAAAAAATAAGATGGTTTCTGCTATGGAAAACTTAGAGTGGATTGACAGTATTACTGCTCCTAAGAAGAAATATGACCTTATGACGCCAGAAGAGCAACTCAATATATTACCAACTGGTATCTTAAAGCAAGATACAGAAGCAGATGAGTATTGTGACATGTACGCAGAGATTCAAAAAGTTCATCAAGGTCTGAGAAAAGCAATAACTCAAGATGACTTTGCGAAAAAAATATAAGGAGACACTATGAGTAAAACATTAATGAGATTTACAGGTGTTGGTGGACAAGGTGTTCTTCTTGCAGGTGAAATTTTTGCAGCTGCAAAAATTAAAACTGGCGGAAATGGACTAAAAACTGCAACATATACATCACAAGTTCGTGGTGGACCAACTGTTGTTGATATTCAACTTGATGATGAAGAAATTTATTATCCATATGCAAATGATGGTGAGATTGGTTTTATGCTTTCTGTTGCAGATGTAAGCTACAACTCTTTTAAGAATGGTGTTAAACCAGGCGGAACAATTGTTGTTGATCCAAATCTAGTTCATCCAACTGATGAAGATAGAAAAACTTGGAATATTCATGAGATTCCTATTATTACTATTGCCAAGGAAGAGGTTGGTAATGTAATTACTCAATCTGTTGTTGCACTTGCTATTGCAAATACTATGATGAATGCTATTGATAAAGAAACTCTTATTGCTACAATGCTTTCAAAAGTACCAGCTAAAGTTCACGATGTAAATAAAAAAGCTTATGAGCTTGGTGAAAAATACGCTAAAGAAGCTATGGCTTAATTAGTTCTATTTATAAGACAGCCTGTAATAGGTTGTCTTTTTTTTAAAACTTACTTTAATACTAGTTAATATTATAATTATATTAACTAGTATTATACTCTTATGCTCTCCCAAAAAAACTCTACATGTTTCTCAAACTGTGTTGACATGTTGTTCGTAGAGCTATTATCAAACCTCATAAGCGTTATCTGCAGTCTAATATAGAATAGGGTGGATAAAAACTCATAAGCAACCATCATTGGATCAGAAGAGCGTATTATATCGTTCTGCATCATTACAAAGAAAGCCTCTGAAAGTGTTTTTATATTTTGAGTATGGAATTCATCCATAAACTGCTCTCTGAGCTCTTTATTCGCAAAAAGCTCTATCATGAGTAGTCTAAACATATTCTCGTTGTTTTTATCAAATGTAAGAAGCTTATACTGCATAGCAAACTTCTGTAAAAAAGCTTTTCCTTTCATCGCTGATTCTTTTATATCTTCATTAGAATCAGAGAAGGGTGAAGCAAATATCTCTTTGGCAACACTTAAGAATATCTCCTCTTTATTTTTGAAGTGATTATATAAAGCACTCTCTCTTATACCAACTTCTGAGGCTATTTTTCTAACACTTGTACCTTTATAGCCATGCTCTGAGAATAGGGTGGAGGATACTTTTAATATCTTTTGCTTTGTATTCGTTTTCTTTTGAACTGTCGTATTATTGGGCACTATAGACCTCCTGCAAGTATGTGAACACTTGTTAATTTTAATAGTATTATACATGAACACTTGTTAATATAAGCTTATTTTAAATGAACAATTGTTCATACAATTCTAATCCAAGAAGAACGTTTGTTCATTTAATAAAAAACTGATTTAAAGGAAAAAATTAGTATTATTTCATAGGTACAGCAGATAGCAACTTGTAGCAATACAAGAGGAAAGTCCGAGCTGCTATAAGACAGTGTTCCATTTAACTAATGGCCGTAGTAATACGAGGGAAAGTGCAACAGAGAGTAGACTTCTGCATTTAGTTCACTAGATGTAGTAAAGGTGAAAGGGTGGTGTAAGAGACCACCAGTCTTTATAGCAATATAGAGAGCTTGTAAACCCAACATGGCAGCAAGAAACAGGTGGTCAGCGTCTTAAATGCTACTGTTTCGCTAGACGCACTATGCAAATGGTGATGTAGATTAATGCTATTTAAACAAAACT
Source organism: Candidatus Sulfurimonas baltica (assembly GCF_015265455.1). Taxonomy (NCBI): domain Bacteria; kingdom Pseudomonadati; phylum Campylobacterota; class Epsilonproteobacteria; order Campylobacterales; family Sulfurimonadaceae; genus Sulfurimonas; species Candidatus Sulfurimonas baltica. The sequence continues at coordinate 1,262,637 of NZ_CP054492.1, forward strand.
CGGCTTATAGCTGTGCCTACTATATCGATATATACTATTTAATATTAATTACTACAAAGGATAAAATATGAAAAAAGCAAATGTGGAAGCACAAAAAGATGGTGTTAAGATAACATTTAGTGGTGCTATAGAGAAAAAAAATGTGCTTGAAATGGTTGAGAGATGTCAAAGTGGCAAGTGCGAATGTATGATTAAAGAGACGAAAGAAAAAATTAAAGACATGCAAGTAAGTGGTGAAGATGGCAATATAGAGCTTATGCTTCATGGAGATGGCATAGATTCTTCAGAAGTTGAAAAAGCAATATCTAATTCTCCACTTGTTAAATAGAATAGAGTCAGGATTATTTTCAAGAGAATATACATTATGTTAACCAATGTAGAGAAAACTTCTATTTCATACTTTACACCTCTGTTTTTAGCAACACTATTTTTTAGTACTGCTTTGTTTTCAAGTCAGTATCCTTATCGGAAATATGAGCATGTAAAAAAATTCTATTCAGAGATATGTTTGGATGCTATAGAGATAGGGATTAAGCATCAGATTCCACCAGCAGCAATTATGGCAATCGCAGGTCTTGAATCTGGATATGGCAGAGGTTATGTTTCACAAATAACAGGAAATATACTTAGTCTTGGGGCATTTTCAGGAGATAAAGAGCTTCCAAGTCTTTATCTGCCCTATTCCAAACTTAGTAAAACAATTGTTTATGACAAAAAAATTATTAAAAATCATAGTGAAAATGATTTATTATGGAAAAAAAGAGCTAAAAGTCTAAAAAGAGATTATAGACCTTACCCGTATGCTGGAACTGCAAAAAAATTAGAATTGTTAAAATATGATAAAAAACTAAAGCAAAAAGCATACAGAGAATGTTTAAATGATTTTGCATCAAGGTGGATTGTAAGAAAGTCTAAGGTTAAGGTATTTAGAGATGCAAGAGTCTGGCTCAATAAAAAAGTCTTAAATAATGGAATATCTATACTATTTGACCCTGCTGTAAATGAAAAATTCATTGATATTATAGGAGGCCATCCACATTCGTTTAATTATAGAAAAGCATGGCCTAAAAAAGCAAAATATATAATGAAAAAAACTGGCTTAGTAGAGCTGACAACAGACATATTCAATGAAAAAAATGATTTCAACAAAGTATGGAGCAATAAATGAATAAAAAAGAACAACTTATACAAGATATACAAAATCTATTAAATGCATATAGTGGTATCGATAAAACATCAATAAATCCTAATTTGTTAGAGTTTATGGATGAAAAGACACTTGTTAGCATTATAGATTCTTTGCTGTATCAAAAAGAGGATTCAAAAGAGCCTGATCTAGAGTGGTTAGAAAAATTTAAAAAACATGAAAATTGACATATTATTTTAAGTTAATCCCCTCTTTCGTGTCATTTTGTTAAGGATAAATCTTATTTGTACTATTTTAGTTTCATTTGTTACCCAATTATCTGCTATAATTCTTTAATATTTTAAAACAAGGATTTATTATGTCAAATGTAGACTTGGTTCAATTGACACAAGAAACTAAAAAACTAACTGCTATGGTTGTTGAAGACGAAAAAGTTGTTAATGAACTTTTGAGCTCAACTTTTAAAAACTTTTTTTCAACTGTAGGATCATACTTTAATAGTGAAGATGCACTTAATGCCTATCTGAAATCAGCTCCAGATGTTGTTTTCGTAGATATTATTATGTCCGGAATGGATGGAATTGAACTTTCTCGTAAAATTCGCGAGATTAACCCTACTCAGATAATCATTGTTATCTCTGCAAGTAATGACATTGAAAAAATATCTGAGTCTATTGAGGTTGGGGTAAATAGTTTTATCCAAAAACCAATAGATACTAAAAAAATTATTGAATTACTTACGAGTGTTATGTCAATGATTAATAAAAAGAAAAAAATAGAGACTAAAACGTTTTCTATTTCACTTCCTCTAGATCTTTATGAAATAGTTAATGAAAATGCAAAAGCTGAAAGTATTTCTAAAAATGCTGTTATAATAAGAGCTCTTCGAAGTTTTTACAACTAAATCTACAATAGATTTTACTGAGTTTGAGCAATTTTATAATTTTTTAAGATAAAAATCTATATAATTCCGGCTCAGTAATTGATATTACTAAGTGGCCCCGTCGTCTAGCGGTTAGGATCCATGGTTTTCATCCATGTTACAGGAGTTCAATTCTCCTCGGGGTCACCACTTTCTTTTTTCAAAAAACAATCAAAAATAAAACTTTTACAAATATAACTATTAGCTAAAATAGGATAGAATCACAAAAATAATTTTTAGGATTTTTAATGTTAAGATTTGCGCCTAGTCCAACTGGTGATATGCATATAGGTAACCTTCGAGTTGCTATATTTAATTATATTGTGTCAAAACAAAGAAATGAAGAGCTTATAGTTAGAATTGAAGACACAGATAAAGAACGTAATATAGAAGGTAAGGACAAAGAGATACTTGATGTGTTGGCTTTATTTGGTATAGAATACTCTCAAGTATTATATCAGAGTGAAAATGCACGTTTTCATACAGCAATGGCTTTACAATTAATACATAACAAAAAAGCATTTAGCTGTTTTTGTTCTTCTGAGTGGCTTGATAAAAAGCGCAATGAAGCCAAAGAAGATAAAAATCCATATAGATATGATGATGCATGTAGAAATTTACCTGATGAACTTGTTATAGACAATATGAATCCATTTACTATTAGAATCAAAAAACCAGATGAAACAATAGTTATTAAGGACTATATAAAAGGTAGCGTTAGTTTTGAGCCAAAAGATGTAGACAGCTTTATTATTATGAGGCAAGATAAAACACCTACATACAACTTTGCTTGCGCCGTAGATGATATGTTAAGTGATATATCTCTCGTTATTCGTGGTGAAGATCATATGAGTAATACACCAAAGCAAGCTTTAATTAGAAATTCACTTGGTTATGAGAAAGAAATTGAGTATGCTCATTTGCCTATTATTTTAAACGATAGTGGCAAAAAAATGAGTAAAAGAGATGATGCATCAAGCGTTAAGTGGCTTCTTGAGGAGGGGTATCTACCAGATGCTATTGCAAACTACTTAATATTAATAGGAAATAAACCACCGAAAGAAATTTTTGATATAAAAGAAGCTATTGATTGGTTTGACTTAGAGAAAATATCTAAATCCCCTGCTCGCTTTGATATTGACATGCTTAAACATATAAATAGAGAGCATCTTAAAAATCTTGATGCTAAAGAGTTATCAAGGTATGTTGGTTTTGCTGATAATGAAATAGGTGAACTTGCAAGAGTTTACTTAGAAGAGGCAGGAACAACGAAAGAATTGAGATCTAAAATAGAGCCTATTTTTGCTGATAAAATTATTCCAGAAGAGTTCTCAGCCTCAGCTAAAATAATGATAGAAACTATTAAAAGTGCACCCTACTTTGAAGAATACAATGACTTTAAAAACCATATAATGAAAGAGTCAGGACTCAAAGGTAAAGACTTTTTTAAACCTCTTCGTTTTATATTAACAGGTGCTGGAAATGGTCCAGATGTTGCTGAGATATATAAATATCTTAAAAATTATATAGGGGAGATTGTTAAATGAATATACTTATTGAAATAATACAGGGTCTTGGTTCGCTAGTTGTAGGACTTATAAATGTGTATATTTGGGTTGTTATTATAACTGCCTTACTTAGCTTTGTTAATCCAGATCCTTATAATCCGGTGGTACAGTTGTTACACAGAATAACAAATCCTGCATATGCTTTTGTTAGAAAAATCATTAAGACAAATTTTAATGGCTTAGACTTGGCACCTTTAATTATAATTGTAGCACTGCAAGTAATTATAGTGCTTCTGAGTTCATTGCTTCACGCTATTTAATAAAATGATTAAGCACTTTCTTGTTTTTTCTCTTGTGTTTACAAGTGCTTACGCAAAAATAACACTTGAAGATATAGAGTCAAAACCAGCTAGTCGTGCTAAAGATTTTATGATTTGGCAGTATCTAAAGCAAAATATTAACTCAAATGAAGCAGATAAGGCTTATCAGCAAGTAAACAATAAAAAAAACAGTAAATTACTGTACGCTTATGCAAAAAAAACTAAAAATCAAGAAATTAAGAAAGAGATTTCTTGTAAAAAAAGGTCAGATCTTTTTAGAATAAGAGACACAGAGTGTCTAGAGCTCGCTTTTTCTCCATATAAGGCTTTAAATTTCACAAACTATCAAAGAGATATTTTAGCAAAAAGGTTAAAATCAGAGCCAAAAGCAAAAGTACTAAATATTTTAAATGAAAAACACTCCACTGCAAACTATAAGTCTTACGACGCCAATACAATATTAACATTATTTAATAATACTGGATATAGGTATCGAAGAAAATATTTAAATATATCGCTCGATAAAGAATTTCTAGACTCACTTACATCATCTTGGAGAATCTCACAGTTTATTAAAACAGTTATACATGATGACAAGCTAGACAAGCTTCAGCAATCTTTATTTTATATTGATGGTGAAAAATTAAACTCTAAAAGTAACTTTTTTTTAGCGCTAAACAGCCTACGTCATTCAGAGATAGACTCTGCTGTACGGTATTTTGAACTATCTCGCTCACAAGCTAAACATAAAATAGATGTAGATAAAAATAATTTTTGGTTATACAAAATCACAAAAGATAAAGATTACTTAAATAAGCTTCTTTTGAGTATGGATATTAATATATACACGCTTTACGCACGAGAAAAAATGAGTGTAGATTTTAAAAATTATTTTACTTCACTTAAGACAAACAGTGAGGTTTCAAAAAAAAGTTTATTAGATCCATTTGAATGGGATAAAATATTAAAAGAGATAAGAAATACAGAAAAAGATGAACTTCTTAACCTTGTAGAACTCTATAAACAAAAGGAAATGTTACCTGTTCAGGCTCTTATTATTCAAAAGGCCAACCAATACAATATTCACGGTTACGTAATGCCATACGATAAACATCTTGAAGGTTTAAGCTTGGACTCTAAAGCTTTGGTTTATGCGCTTATGAGACAAGAGAGTAATATGATTCCATCTGCTCTGTCTCGATCGTATGCACTTGGACTAATGCAGATTATGCCATTTGTGACAGATGATATCAGCAAACGCATTAGAGAACCAATTAAAAACTATGACGAGATGTTTATGCCAGAAAATAATATTAGATACTCCAGAGCGCATATAAAATGGATGCAGAAATCATTATATCATCCGTTGTTTTTGGCCTATGCATATAATGGTGGTATGGGATTTTTTAAAAAGCATCTACTAAAAGGTAGTTTTAGCGAAGGTGAATATGAACCTTTTTTAAGCATGGAGATGATGTCTAATGGCGAAAGTAGAGAATACGGTAAAAGAGTTCTAGCTAATTATGTTATGTATAAAAAAGTTATGGGAGAGGAGATTTCTATTGCTCATCTTTTTGATATCTTAACGCAGCCGAAGATGACTGATCGATTTCGAAAACAAGGTTAATAATCTCACTGCTATCTTTTGAAAAAGTGGCCATATAGTATTTATTCCAATCACTTTTTATTGAGACTAGATGAGAAAATTTATTATCTTTTGGTAGTTCTTGCAATTTAGTTGGTGGTTTTGAATTAAGTTTTAAGTCCGGTTCAGACTCTAAAGGTTTTTTTAAATACATGTAAACAAAAAAGTATTCATTATCTTTAAATGATTCAGGGTAAACTTCATTTAAATAAATAGCTGAAAAAACGCCACTAATTTCCCCTTTATTAGAAATAACTTTACTACTTTGCAGGCTTGATACACTTAGTTCCTGCTCTTTGCTCATATTAAACTCAGTGAAAGCATTTTTATTTGAACAACCTGTAAAAAGTATTAAAAAAATAAAAAATAAATAAAAATATTTCATTGTAATTCCTATAAATAATGGTAGAATTATATCTTATTAAACAAGCTTTTAATGACTATTTTGTATAATCACTTAAAATTTAAATAAAGATGTAATTTTGAGCAAAAGATTAGCAGTTGCGTTTACAGGTCCATCCAACAGTGGCAAAACTACCCTTATTTTAAAAGTGGCTAGAAAGCTTATTCATGAGTATGGAAAAGAGGTCGCGATTATTAAACATGACCCTAAAGACAAAGCTCGCTTTGATGTTGAAGGGAAAGATAGTTACAAGTTTAGTGATGCTGGAGCGGAAGTTATAGTTACTTCACCTTATCGCACAACTTATTTCTCTCAGCGACAAAAAGAGCTGGACGAAATGATTAGGCTATTTGATAAGTTTGATATATTATTAGTTGAAGGGCTCAAAAATCTACAACTTCCAAGGATAAGTGTGTTTAGAGGCTCTTTAGATAGTGATTATTTTCCATATATGGATGCACTCGCGACAGACAGTAGCGTTGATATGAAAAACTACAATCTACCAGAAAATATAGAAATATTAGATATAAACGACTGCGAAAATGTAATATCGTGGATACTAAAAAATGCAAAAGAGGTGTAAAGCAAATGACTGATATATTCGAAGCAATTCAAAGAACAGCAAAAAGAATTAAAATAGCGATAGATACCAAAGATATAGGCTATTCACAAATAGAGAATAGTTCGGGAGAAACTCAGCTTCAGCTTGATATAAAATGTGACATGATTATTGAGGAAGAGTTTTCTAATGTAGCTTCTATTCACACAATTGCAAGTGAAGAAAAAGAGCATGAGATGCCAATGCATAAAGCTGGTAAATATTATATCGCTTATGATCCTCTTGATGGCTCATCACTTATAGATGTAAATCTTAGTGTCGGTTCAATTTTTGGAATTTATGAGAATTCTTTTGGCTCAAAAAATATGGTTGCTGCTTGCTATGTTGTATTTGGCCCTCGTGTAGAGATGGTATTTGCTCATCATAAAACAAAACTTCACCTACTTCAGGATGGCGAGTTTGAGTTTGTTAAAGAGATTAGATTAAAAGAAAAAGGAAATATAAACGCACCAGGCGGAACTCAGCAAAATTGGGAACCATATCATAAAGAACTAGTAGATAGTTTTTTTAGCGAAGGCTACCGTCTTAGATATTCCGGAGGTATGGTTCCTGACTTACATCAACTTTTACTTAAAGGTGGCGGACTTTTTAGTTACCCAGGCACTGCTGATAAACCAGAAGGTAAACTTCGCAAGCTTTTTGAAGTATTTCCTTTTGCTTTTATATATAAAATTGCTGGAGGAGAGGCAACAGATGGGCATGTAGATTTAATGACGCTTCCTCATAAAAGTATCCATGACACTTCGGCATGTTTTTTTGGCTCTAAGTATGAAATTGCAAGAGTAAAAGAAGTTTATGCAAAAAATAGATAATCAAGAAAAAGATAAGTTTGAACTTCATCTTGATGAGATGGTAATAAAAATACAGAGTTGTCAAAAAAACAAAGACTTGATTAGTTGTAGCAAATGTGAACACTATTTTAACTGTGAACTAAGAACTGATTATGTTAAGTCAGTTTACAACAGTATGTCCAAGGGCGATACTGGTGGATTTGAGTTCTAGTCATTTTAAATGCAAAAGTAGTAAAAGCCACAGAAAGCTCGCGCAACTCGTTGCTTACAAGAATTAAACTAAAGGAAAATAATTTTGAGTAAATATATAACAACACCTATATACTATGTTAACGGCGAAGCTCACATAGGGCATGCATACACTACTTTTATAGCTGACACAATGACTAGATATGAGAAGTTAAAAGGTGAGGATACTTACTTTTTAACAGGTACTGATGAGCATGGTCAAAAAATTGAAGAATCTGCACAAAAAAATGGCAAACCTACACAAGAATTTGCGGATGAGATTAGTGCTACTTTTAAAAATTTATGGGATGAATTTGAAATTTCTTATGATCAATTTATTAGAACCACTGATGAAGACCATAAAAAAGGTGTTCAAAAAGCTTTCGAGGTTATGTACGCAAAAGGTGATATTTACAAAGATTTTTATGAAGGTCACTACTGTGTAAGTTGTGAAACTTTTTTTCCTGAGACTCAGTTGGTTGACGGGGAATTTTGTCCTGATTGTGGAAGATCAACTAGTGTTGTAAAAGAGGAGAGCTATTTTTTCAAGCTCTCAAAATATGAGGATGCTCTTCTTAAACACTACTCTGATAATCCTGATTTTATTCTTCCTCGTTCTCGTGCAAATGAAGTAATTAACTTTGTAAAAGGCGGTCTTCGTGACCTTTCGGTAACAAGAACATCTTTTACATGGGGCGTTAAAATGCCAGAGTCACTAAATGATGACAAGCATGTTATGTATGTTTGGCTTGATGCTCTTATGAACTATATTACAGCGTTAGGCTATGGTAAAGATGATGCAAATATGAGATACTGGCCTGCTTCAACTCAATTTGTTGGTAAAGACATTCTTCGTTTTCACGCTATTTACTGGCCAGCATTTTTAATGAGCCTTGACTTGCCACTACCTGAGCATATTGGTGCACACGGCTGGTGGACAAGAGATGGCGAAAAAATGTCAAAGAGTAAGGGAAATGTTGTTTCTCCAAAAGAGGTTGCAGATGCTTACGGAGTTGAAAATTTAAGATATTTTATGCTTAGAGAAGTACCTTTTGGTCAAGATGGTGACTTTTCTCAAAGAGCATTCATAGATAGAATAAACTCAGAACTAAGTAATGATTTGGGCAATCTTTTAAATCGTATAATTGGTATGAGTGGAAAATACTCTGATTTTGAGATAGATAGCGTAGATGTTCTTAAATATCATAAAAAAGAGCTTGATGCTATGGACGAAGCATTGGGTAATCTTGATGGATTTATGCAAAATATGCAGACTCACAGATATTTAGAAGAGCTTTGGAAACTATTTGCTATTGGAAACAAAGCAATAGAAGAACATGCTCCATGGGTAAAAATGAAAGAACAGAAGAAAGACGAGGCGCTAGCAACAGTCGCCTTAGTTGCAAATATTTTAGCAAAAGCTTCTATAATGCTTCACCCTGTTATGCCTAAAACAACAAATATTATAGCTGATGCATTAAATTTCACTATAGATAACTCAAGCTATAAAGAGCTTATTTTAGATAAAAAACTGTTGAAATTATTTAATATTAAAATAGTTCCCCCTCTTTTTCCACGTGTAGAAGAGCCATTAATGCCTGAAGCTCCAGCAGCTCAACCAAATGCGCCAAAAGATGAAAAAAAAGAGCTTGAAATCAATAAAGAAGAAGATAACCTTATAGAGATAGGTCAATTTTTTGAAACATCATTAAAAATTGGAACTGTTGTTGAAGCAGAAGAAGTTCCAAAAAGTAAAAAACTTTTAAAACTTCAGGTTGATTTAGGCGAAGGAAGAAATAGACAAGTGGTTGCTGGAATTAAAGAATTTTATAGTGCCGAATCTCTTTTAAATACACAAGTCTGTGTTGTCGCAAACCTTAAACCCGCAAAACTAATGGGAATGATGTCAGAAGGAATGCTTCTTGCTGCTAAAGATGAAGATGGTTTATGTTTGGTTAGACCTGAAAAACCTAAGAAAGTAGGCACACCGATTGGATGAGACTTGAAAATTTTTTAGCACTTACTCATGCATCTTTAGTAAATGAACCATGTGTAAATAATTTTGAGAACATAAATTTTGAAGCTTCCAAGGTAAAAAGAGGTGATCTTTTTTTTGCATACAATGAAAAAGAAGTTGATTTGGCTATTTTAAATGGTGCTTATGGTGTGGTTTTTGATAAGCCTATGCAGATCAGTGACAGCGAAATAGCTTGGATAAAAGCTACAAGTTTAGATGATGCTTTAAAAAGATTACTCCGTTTTAAGATGATAGAAAAAGAGGTTGCTGTATATGAATGCAATGAAATAATCTTAAAACTTGCTCTTCAGGTAATAACACAAATGAATTTTTTTGTTTTAAACGGAGATATAAGATACATTTACAACTCCCTTTGTGATTTAGAGAGTAAAACTACAATTTTATTCTGCCCTACTCTAAACAATAGAGATATGTTTGTAGATGTAAAAACACTTCCTAATACTGCCATTAAACCTATTGACATTATGGAACAGACACTGTTTGAGACATCTTTTATATATGATGATGTTTTTTATGAAAGACAGTTGATATCACCATTTTTTATGCCATATCTTGAAGAGCTTTTCCATTTGTACAAAACATTGAAAATAAACTTTAGACTTAGAAAATTTACACCAATTGAACATTTTGAAGCGGTTTTTACAAATAAAAAATTTGAGATTAAAAATTTTGGAACTAGTGATAAAGTTCTTATATTTGAGCCAAATGAGAGCTTAATAGATAGCGAGATGATATTTTTACAGCGCAATGCTGCCTGGGCAAATATTATCTTTATTATTCCATTTAGTATTGCGTGTGAAGATAATAAAAATATATTTAAGTACAAAAATGAAAAAGATATAATCGAGATACTAAAAAACAACAGTTTTAACTTCGCTTTAATTGTAGGTGTTGATAAATCTATTTTAAGCAGACCTATCGTAAACCAGACTCAGTTAACATTAGATTTTTAGTTTTGGACTACATGTAGAACTTATATATTTGGAGATAGCATAGGCTTAGTCTCTTTTAAAGTCATTACGGCAGTATTTACGCTGCCAGCGTATTTTATCTCTTTATGCGGCATCATAACACCCTTGACAGACTTGTAATCTTCATAAATTGTTAAAAACTCCATGCTATTAGAGCCCATTTTAAGCTCCCCTATAGTTTTTTCAACAAGAAAACTTTTTTTAGAAATATAATATTTTGCTGTGATACTATTGTTCTTTAAAGCGAGTAGAAAATGCTCCTTCTCTATAAAAAGTTTTATATCCTTTATTCTTTCCCTAAGTGTTAGAGGGCTAAACAGTCTCATGAGCTGTAGTTTCATGGCATCTAACATTGGTCCTTTTGCCTGCACTTTTCTCCCAGAAAACTCTTTTGTTCCTCTATCTTTTATTACTACTCTTATTTCTGTTTTTTCAGGGTAGATAAGCTCAGTTTTTAGATAGTGTGGGAGAGTGATTTTACGATAGTCAGTCCCTTTTACCCCATCAGTTTGTCTTTGAATACCCCAAACCTGTTCATATGAGCTTAATTTTTCAAGATTTCTCTCTCCCCCATATGCTTTTATCATATTTTCAATAACTGCTTCACTGCTAATCTCTTTTGCATTAAGTGTTAGAGAAAAAATAGCTATCGTTAAAAATATTTTTATAATTGTAGTCATTGTGTTAATTTCCTTAAATGAGGTCTTGATTTTTGTGATTCTATATAGATTGTCCTTAAAAACTATTATAGATTTTTAGATACAATATAGTAACTTGTAAATTTTAAGGTATTATCAAAACATGAACCGTAGAGACTTTTTAACAACTGCTACAGCAGCTTCTGCAACGCTCGCACTAAGCGGGTGTAACGATGAGAACCGTCAGGCAATAGACTACTCAAAACATCCAAAAAAAAATAGCAATGATATAAAAAGAGTAAATATAAATCGTAATAAAAAAACTATTATAAAGCTTGCTACTAGCTGGCCGGCACATTTTCCTATTATGGGTGTTGGAGTTGAGCGGTTTGCGCAGAGAGTAAAAGATGTAAGCGGAGGTTCAATTGAAGTAAAAATTTATCCGAAAAATACTCTGGTCCCTGCTCTGGCAGTTTTTGATGCCGCTAGCAGTGGTCAGATTGATGCTTTTCACTCTGGTCCATATTACTGGAAAGGCAAAAACTCAGCTTTTTCACTTTATAGCGGAATCCCTTTTGGGTTTACTGCTGAGGAGATAAATTCTTGGATGCTCTTTGGTGGTGGCTTGGAGCTTTGGCGTGAACAGTACGGTAAATATAATCTTCACCCTTTTATGGGTGGTAATACAAATATACAAATGGGTGGATGGTTTGCAAAGCCTATAAATTCACTCTCCGATATGCAAGGGCTTAAAATGCGTATTCCAGGTCTTGGCGGTGAAGTTTTTGCTAAAATGGGTGTTAACCCTATTTTGCTTCCCGCAGGAGAGATATATACATCACTTGAAAGAGGAGTTATAGATGCAACAGAATGGGTAGGACCTGCTCTTGACATTAAGATGGGATTTTATAAGGTTGCACCATATTACTACTCTGGATGGCACGAGCCTGGTTCAATTTTAGAACTTACTTTTAATAAACAGTTTTGGAATAAGTTATCTTACGAACATAAATCAATTATAGAGGTTGCATCAAGCGAAATGAACTCAAATATGACTTATGAGTTTCATGCTGAAAATATTAAAGCGCTTAAAAAGCTAAAAGAGTTAAATATATCAATACATCAATATCCAAAAGATGTAATTGTGGCTGGCAAAAAGGCTCTAAAAGAAGTTATAGAGGATTTAAGTTCCAAAAATAATGAATTTAAAAAAGTTTATGCCTCTATTGAGCAGCATCTCAATCTCTCTAAAGAGTGGAGTGATGCAAGTTTAAGATACTTTCTTAATGAGAGATAAATAGTATAAGTGTATAATCGCATTTTAATTTAAATTAGCGAGATACTTTGAAACTTATACTTATAACAGCCCTATTCCAAACTTTACTTTTTGCCTCATATAGTGGCATTCTCGTAGATAAAAACACATCTGCCCCGATAATAAATGCTACAATTAGCGACTCTACGATTAGCGTAAAAAGTGATGAAAATGGCTCTTTTACAATAGATACTAATGAAACATATATACATGTAAAAGCTTACGGCTACAGACCATACAAAATTAATACTGAAAATAATATTAGCAATGCAGAGTTGGTATCTATCACTGTAAAGGCTTTGTACTTAAGCTTTTGGTCTGCAAATACTACGTCAAAAAAAATCAAGCAGGTATTAAAGATGATTGATGAGACCGAGATAAATGCTTTAGTAATAGACATTAAAAATGAATATGGCTCAACACTGTTTAAAACGTCGTTTGAGCAGGCAAACAGTTATGGAGCTCATGAAAATAGAACAAACAGAGATATAGAAGGTTTTATGGAGTTGCTAAAATCAAAAAATATTTATACCATTGCCAGAATTGTTACCTTTAAAGATGAACTTCAAGCCTCGAATAATCCAGATTATGCAATCAAAAAAATAGATGGATCTATATGGAGAAACCATGATAATATGGCCTGGGTCGACCCGTTTGATTCAAGATCACATGAGTATGCAATAGCTATGGCTGAAGAAGCTGCAAAAGTTGGATTTGATGAAATAAATTTTGATTACATCCGTTTTCCTGCAAAATCAGGATTGGCATTTTGTGAAACCAACAATCAAGAGAATAGAGTTGAAACTATAGGCAGATTTATAGATTTAGCACAAAATAAACTCAGAAAATATGGAGTTTTTATATCTGTAGATACATATGGAAACATATGCTGGAGTGATGACGATAATAATATAGGTCAAACAGTTGTCTCTTTGGCAAAACATGCGGACTATATTTCTCCTATGCTTTACCCATCTGGATTTGCAAGTGGATCGTTTTATTTTGAGAATCCGTCCGAGCATCCATATGCCGTTATCTACAGAAGTATAAAAAATATAGAAGACAGAATTGATTCAAAAAGAGTAAGGCCATGGCTGCAGTATTTTAAAGATTATGCACATACAAAAAAGCACTATAGAAAATTTGAAGTAAGAGAACAGATAAGAGCAGCCGAGGATATAAATACAAGCGGCTGGATGATGTGGTCACCATCTAGTACTTATCATCTAAACTATTTTGTTAAAGAAGATGAATAGCCTTTAGCCTCTTATTTAAGTCTTTGGCATTTGAGATATACATATCAACTAAATCATGAAACTTTCGGGAATGATTCATGTGGGTTAAATGGGCTAATTCATGAACAATTATGTAATCAATTAGCTCTTTATCGATTTTTATCAGCTGAGTATTTAAAGTTATCACTCTCTTTGAACTACAGCTGCCCCACCTGCTTCTCATCTTTTTGAATTTTATCTCTTCATAATCTAAATTCATTAGTTTAGAAAACTGCTCCACTTTTGGAACTATATATTGTGAAGCATATAGTTTATAGAAATTGTCGTAGCACTTAATTACATTTTTTTCGTCTGGTTTTTTAAGTTTTTCCAAGTAGCATCTTAGCTCTTTTGCTTCTTGCGCATCTATACTGTAAACCTCTCCAAACAGTAGTACTTCATCTTCAAGGTTTATTTGCAAAGGCTTGTTTTGGCTTACATGTAGAAGTTGTTTTCTTATCCAAAGCTCTTTTTTGCTAAGTAAATTTTGGATAAATCTATCTGATACTCTTGGTGTTTTTAGTTTTATAAAACCTTTTTTACATATTGATATATAGCTGTTTTTCAGCTTTGGATTACATACATGCAGTATATTTAAATCCTTAAAAGTTATCTCATTCGTAATCAATTGGATCTTTTACTCCAGCTACATTGAAGCCATTTAGTCGTAGTCTGCAACTATCACAAACTCCACATGCCTGCGTGTCATTTTTGTAGCAGCTCCAAGTAAGTTCTAGCGGTACATGTAGCTCTAATGATTTTTGAACAATTTGGAATTTTTGCAGATGAACAAGTGGCATTTCAATCTTTAAATTCGTTTCATCTTTTGTCCCTAGATTAATACTCTGTTGCATACTTTTGATATAAGACTCTCTACAATCAGGATATCCACTGCTATCCTCTTCAACTACGCCTATGCTTATTACTTCTGCACCCTCTTTTTCCGCTATAGCTGCTGCCATACTTAAAAATATACCGTTTCTAAAAGGGACGTAAGTGACAGGAATACCCTCTTCTACTCCACCGGTTGGAACCTCTATATTTTTATCCGTTAAAGCCGAAGCACCTAGTTGTTTAAAGAAATCTAGGTCTAAAACATATTTTTCTAAAACATTTAACTTATCGCATATTTTATGAAAACACTCAAGCTCTTTTGTTTGTGTTCTTTGATCATAGTTGAAATGTATTGCAATAATTTCGTATCCACTGTTTTTCATCATATATGCACTGAGCGTTGAGTCCATGCCGCCGCTCATCACACAGACAGATTTTTTAATTTTTGAGTTCATAAAAAAGATTTTAGCATATTTTTTTAATCTTTATTGAAACAAACAACTATTATAATGGCAGTATATAGCAATAAAGGATTTATTATGGATGTATCATCTTCATCAGGCACTGGTTCAAGTTCTGTTCAAGTGGAAGTATTAAAAAAAGCGACAGAAGTTCAAGAGCGTCAAATTCTAAAAGTTTTAGAGAGTGCTAATGAGCAGTCTAAACAAGTTACAGCACAAAAAACTGGTATTGGCGGTAGTATAAATATTACTGGATAGAAGACTGCTATATAAAAATAGATACTATTTGTATCTATTTTAACCACATTGACCCGCACATTAGATATAATCCTCCTTATGATTGATTTAGATAACAAAACCTCACTTGAAATTAATATTGATGCCTTAGAGGCTATAGCTCAATCTCTTACAGACAAAGAGATTGAGTTAATAATTACAGATAACAAAGAGATTAAAGAGTTAAATAAGATTCATCGCAATATTGACAAAGATACTGATGTTTTAAGTTTTCCGTATGAGTATATGCCGATGTGTCCACTTGGAAGTATTGTTATATCATCTTTACATGTTGAAGATAAGGCTAAAGAGCTGGGTCACAAAGAGAGTGACGAACTAGCCTTGTTGTTTATTCATGGACTGCTTCATCTACTTGGCTTTGATCACGAAGTTGATAATGGAGAGATGAGAGAAAAAGAAGCTGAGTTGATTGAAGAATTTAATCTACCAAAAAGTTTAATAATAAGAACACAAGGATAGTTATTCAATGGATTTTATAATTTTTATTGCTGCAATGTCAGCTCTTATCTACGGTGCAGATTTCATAATAAAAGAGTCTGAAAGAATTGCTCTTCACTTTAATATATCACACTTTGTCATTGGTGCTACGCTAATAGCTTTTGGAACATCCCTGCCAGAGATGGCAGCATCTATGATGGCATCATCCGCAGGCAAGAGTGATATGGCTGTTGCAAATGTTGTCGGAAGTGTTATCTTTAACATTACACTAGTTTTAGGATTAGTATTTTTTATAGCAAAAAAAATGTCTCCAGCAAGAAACTTATTTGCACAAGACAGTGCGTGGGTAGTTATTCCTGTGGTTCTATTTTTTATAATGATTCAAGACGGCATAATAAGTAGATTTGACGGTTTACTATATCTTTTAGTAATGGTCTCTTATCTTATCTTCTTATTTAGTGATTCTAAAGAAGATTTAGAGAGTGGAATAGATGAAGAATTAGCTAAAGAGAAGTTTAACTGGAATAAAACAATCATTTTACTAACTATTGGGTTTGTTCTTACAATTGGCGGTGCAAATTTCGTTATTGAGAGTGGAACAAGTATAGCAAGAGATTTTGGTATCAGTGAGTGGATTATAGGACTTTTTCTTATAGCTTTAGGTACATCTTTGCCTGAACTTGTGGTATCTTTAGTTGCCATAAAAAAAGGTAATGCAGAGATGAGCATAGGAAATATTATAGGCTCAAATGTAGCAAATTTTTCCATGGTTATAGGCGGAGCCTCTTTACTTAATCCATTAATTATAGATTTAGCCTCTACTGAATTTGATATGTTTATTATGGCTGCAGCTTCTTTAACACTTGTGTTTATCTTAGCAAATAAACTTTATAATAAAGCTGGAGCAATCTTTTTGCTTGCGATTTTGGCTATTTTTATACAAAATGCAGTTGTATAGCAACAAGTTTCTTTAAAAAATTCTATCTAGCTAGTATTACATATAAATGCCCACATGTAATACTCCTAAAAACTACTACTTAATATATTCCAACTCTAAAAGCTTATTATATATGTTTGAGACTATTGTACCAGCTGCGGCACCACCATGTCCACCGTGTTCAACCATAACTAAAACAACATACTGAGGGTTTGTATACGGTCCGTAAGATGTAAACCAGGCGTGAGAGCGTGTATAGTATTCCATTTCATGCTCAAGCTCTCTCTTGTCAATATCTTGTAAGATACCAACAACCTGTGCAGTCCCTGTTTTTCCTGCAATCTTAACTTTTGAACTCAAGTAGTTTGTGGCAGTACCTGATGGATAATTACAAACTTCATACATAGCTTTTTGAATAGTTGGTAGTCTTTTTAACTCTTTTTCCGTTAAAACATCTTCTAAGTCTGGCTTAATTTCATTATCTCCAACTTTTTTTGCAATGTATGGTCGCGGAAGTTTTGAAGTTGCCATCAAAGCTGTAAATTGAGCCATTTGCATAGGTGTAACTAGAAAGTCACCTTGCCCTATTGATGTATTTACAGTTTCACCAATGTACCATGGTTGATTGTATTTTTTTCTTTTCCACTCACGTGATGGAACAGTGCCAATAAATTCATTTGGCAGATCAACTCCTGTTTTTTTACCAAGCCCATATCTGTTTAACCCTTCACTCATTTTTTTAATGCCTACTTGAATGCTTCCTTTGTAGAAATAGTCATCACAACTCTCTCTGATGGCTTTTTTAAGGTCTGTTTTTCTGTGTCCATCTTTTTTCCAGCATCTAAATATCCTTTTGCCAAGAGGCATAGACGCAACACAATCTACACTCCAGTAAGGGCTGACATCTGTTGTTATGTAAATTAGACCTAGTCCGGTTTTAATAGTTGAACCTGGGGGATAAAGACCATGTATTAACTTGTTTGTAAATGGTTTTTCAATGGAATTTGAAAGCTTATTCCAAGTCTCAATAGATACACCATTAACAAATGTATTTAAGTCATACTCAGGAAAACTACTAGCAGAGAGTATTGCTCCGTCTACGCCCATAACAATTACTGCACCAGACTGATTTACAAAAAGAGATGATATATATTTTTGCAATTCAATATCTACGTTTAGAATTACTTTTCTGTCTTCAATAGCCTCTTTGTTTGAAAGCTCTTCAACCTCTTGGTTATTAGCATTTACCTTGATTTCTCTTTTGCCTGCTAGTCCTTGAAGATAGGTATTGTAATAATTTTCAATACCTGTTTTACCAGTGTATCCGATAAGTTCTATAAGGTTGTCATCTTTAATATCTCTCTTGTTTGCGCGAGAAACATAACCGACTATATGTGAACCAATCTCTTTATATGGATAAAATCTTTTTGGAGCTGGAATTATACTTATGTTTTCTCTTAAGTTTAGTATTGAATAAACGGGCATAATCTCTTCATAAGATACGAATTGAACTATGTCAATATAGTTATGATTGTAATATGAATCAACCTTTTTATAGTTTTTTATAATTTTGTTTCTGTCTAGGCTTGGTAATAGTTTTGTTAATATATCTATTTCATTGTTAAACTGATTAATATTTTTCTTTGATCTGAGATGCGGAGATAGTTGTATTTTAAAACCAAGCTTGTTTATGGCAATTGCTTTATTGTTTTTATCTACTATTTCTCCTCTAACAGGGGCTATTTCTTCTATTT
Organism: Candidatus Sulfurimonas baltica; assembly: GCF_015265455.1. Classification (NCBI taxonomy): domain Bacteria; kingdom Pseudomonadati; phylum Campylobacterota; class Epsilonproteobacteria; order Campylobacterales; family Sulfurimonadaceae; genus Sulfurimonas; species Candidatus Sulfurimonas baltica. The sequence continues at coordinate 1,281,177 of NZ_CP054492.1, forward strand.
TAACAGTATTGTTGTATGAGAGCTGTTCATAATATGTATTTGATTCTACCGACAAAAAGAAAACTCTTATGATAATAGCTAGCCATACAATGGAAAATAGAAAAAGGATGAACTTTATTTTCATAATATACTCACTATAAAAAACTCAATTATAATGTAATAGATGACATAATAATTTATACTTGGCGATGGCAAGAGAAAAACATTTGATAAGAGTAAATTAAAGATATAAAAGCCAATATAGACTATTAGCACTGTTGAGATTTTAATGCATGAATAACAACTAAAGTTTTTAGCTATTTTTGGCATTACATATTTATAAATAATAGTAAAATAAATAATTGAGCTAAAAAGTACATATCCATTTTCAGCTTCAAAAATCACCAAACACAAGGATACCAATAGAATTGCAATGCTGTCTTCTTTTTTAAGTGCTTTAGCAAAGTAGATATATAAAATTGCAAAAAGAGGCGGAAGAAACAGGTATATACCAGTTAATGCACTATATATAACAAACCCTATAACATATAGGTATTTTGCTATAGAGTTTTTATCAGAGATACTTCGTTGCATACCGGAAAGTGTTTACATTTAATACAGTCAGCCCAAATTTTATGCTCTGGGATAGACTCTTTAGGAATTTCTACAAACCCAAGCTTTTCAAAAAACGATTGCTTGTAAGTTAAACTAAGAACTTTTTGTAGACCAAGTGCCTTAGCTTCGTCTAAGGCTTTAAGCACTAGACTTTCACCAACCCCCTTGCCTCTTTTATCCTCTTTTACTATTAATGATCTGATTTCTGCCAGTGAAGAAGCGTGAATATGAAGGGCACAAAAACCTACAAGCTCACCACTATCATCTCTTGCAAGTATATATGATCTTATGTTTGTAGCTATCTCATCGGAGCTTCTAATAAGTATAATGCCAGATTCAACTTCAGGGGAGACAAGCTTTTGCATATTTTCAATATCGCTAAGTCTTGCCTTTGTAAGCTCAATCTTCATGTATATCTTCTTTTATATCTTCATTTAAAATATCATATATAATTTTAACTACTTTTTCTAATCCTCTTTTCTTTGAGCTTGAAACCATCACAGCTTCAGGAAAATCACGTCTAAGAGCATTTTGCTCTTTTTGATTGAGCTTATCAATCTTTGTGAAAATCTGCATTATGTGTTGCGTTTCATTGGAGTGTTCAAGTAAAAAGTCACTAACTGATTTGTCAATATCTAAAAATGGGTGTCTGCAATCTACTAGGTGAATAAAAAGTTTTATCTGCTCTCTTTTGGAAATATAGTCTGTTAAATTTTTTTCCCAATCGCTTTTTATAGATTTTGAAACTTTAGCATATCCAAAGCCTGGTAAATCTACAAATTTTGCTAAAGATTTTTCAGAATTTTCTCTATTTATGAAAGTAACATCAAAATAGTTAATTAATCTTGTCTTACCGGGAGTAGATGAGACTTTGGCTAAGCCTTTATGATTTGTAAGGGCATTTAAAAGTGAACTTTTACCAACATTAGAGCGAGCCATAAAAACAACTTCATCCTGCTCAATTGTATCTGGAGCAGCCATTATATTTGGGGCTGAAGTAACAAACTTTGCATCAACTATCTCAATCATTCTTTTCCTTTTTTTCCGGAATATTAAATATCATTATAACAGGCTCTTTTTCAGCCCCTTTTGCGTAGGCTTTACCCTCTATTGTTTTCAAAACAACTTCCTCACCTATAATCTCTTTTTTCTCATTTACCTGAAGCAAATAAACATTTTTATAGAAGTGATACTCTTTTTTTTGTGGGAAAAATATAACTTTTTGTGCTTTGCCTCTATATAAATTACCATCGAGTGTTTTTACGCTAAATGAAGCATTTCCTTCAGCTATAAACTTTGTAGGCTGTTGTTTTTCATCTGTATAAATGGTAACTTTTGACGCATTTAGCTCATCACTTCCCTTTATAACATTCACATCACCCTCAAACACAGATATGCCTGTTTTCTGATCAGCATTAAAAAGTTTTGCTTTTACCTGTAACTCTTCTGATGATAGTGTTAATGTTAAGAAAATTGTTAAAATTAATATTTGTTTCATTTTTGTTCCTCTATGAGTTGATATTTTGCTGTAACATCTTTAGAGCTAGCCTGCTGTAAAAGATTGTTGTATTTTAGTTGTGTTCCAACAACACTGTCGGAGTTCTGATAGAGTATATATTTTCCATCTGCTTGAGCTATGCTTGTTTTTTTATTGTAGACTGCTTTTTGTGTTTCAAAAGTCAATCCATCTTCTCTATAGTATATAACATCACCGTCTAATGTAACTATATCATTTTTATATATGCCATTTTTAGATTTCATATTAGCTATATAGTTTTTAGAGTTATCCGTGTAGTCTATATGTTTTATTGTATATCTATTTGAGTATCTTGTTGCTTCCGTGCCATTCATAAGGGTTATTAAGCCTTTATTATTTAATTCATACATAGTAAATGAAAATATATTAAACAGAGCCACGTCTGTAAATTTTTGCTCTTTAATAATAAGAGGTTTAAAAAGAAAATATATCATTAATAAACCAGAAGATATTATAATAAAAAAAATATTCAGGTTCATATTAGATCCATAAAGCTAAAAATTGATCTCTTAAATCGTTTTCATCGACTAGTGTTTCTATCATCTCTCTAACAGCTCCGTCTCCTCCGTTGGAAGATAAAACAGTGTCAACAATCACTCTTATATCTTTAACACCATTTTTTGGAGTAAAGCTTCTTCCAACGAGGCTCAACATTTTGAAATCATTTAAGTCATCACCAATAGCGGCAACCTCATGAAATTTTAGTCCTAAAGAATCAACAATCTCTCTTAAAACACTTTCTTTATCTACAATACCTTGATGCAGATTCTGAATCCCGAGCTCTTTAGCCCTTCTCTCTACTATTTTAGAGTTTCTACCCGTTATTATAGCGACCTGTTTGCCCATTCTAACCCAAGTGCTTATACCGAGTCCATCTTTAATATTGAATTGCTTGCTCTCATTACCGTCAGATGAGTATATAACTCCTCCATCGGTCAAGCATCCATCAACATCCAATACTATTAATTTAATCATAATACATCTTTTGTGCTAGGTATTCCAACTCTTTCATTTTTAGACATTGCACGACGAAGGGCAACTGCAAGTGATTTAAAAGAAGCTTCTATTATATGATGTTTATTTTTTCCTCTTAACATTACTATATGCGTACTGATTCTTGCATTAAGGACAAAAGCTCTAAAAAACTCTTCTACAAGTTCAGTATCAAATGAGCCTACCTTCCCGTGTACATCAGCCTCGTATACCAAGAATGGTCTGTTGCTAAGATCTAAATCACATGAAACACAAGCTTCATCCATAACAATATTTGCAGATCCAAATCTTTCCATATTTTTAACCGGATATATAGCCTCAGCCAACAGGGAGCCCAAAACAATCCCAACATCCTCTACGCTATGGTGGTCATCAATATGTGTATCACCCTTACATGTAATGTTTATATCAATTAGTGAATGCTTTGAAAAGCTCTCTAGCATGTGATCTAAAAAACCGACACCTGTGTCTATGTTACTTTTGCCATTGCCATTTAAATTTAATGAAATTGTTATATCTGTCTCTTTAGTTGTTCTTGTTTTAGCTATCATTGTAATCCTCTCTTACTATAAATGAATTTTTAAAATTCCCAAGAGATTTGTAATCCCTAGCTTCCTCTTCACTTCTAAAGCCTTTTAACCAAACTTTAAACATTCTGCCCTGCTCTGTCTGAACATCTTTTATAACGGTTGTATAGCCATTTGTATTGTTATGTTTTTGTTGAACAGCAAGTGCACCTTCGATTTTTGAAAAAGAAGCTATTTGCAGAGCAAAACCTTCTATTGACTTTTGTTTAGGAGAATCTTCCATCTCTTTTTTTGTTGGAATATTTTTTTTATTTTTATTATAAAAGCCTATTATCTCAATGGAAACAGGCGCTGTTCCAGCTCCAACCATTTCTATCTTATGTGCTGCTTTATTTGACAAATCTATAATTCTTGTTGCTATAAATGGCCCTCTGTCGTTTATTCTAACTACTGTGCTAAGTCCATTTCTTTTGTTTGTGACTTTTACTATAGTATTCATAGGTAGTGTTTTATGCGCGGCTGTCATATCGTACATGTTATAAATCTCACCGTTTGAAGTAAGTTTACCATGAAAATCTGGGCCATACCAACTTGCATTTCCACTAAACTCATCTCCAACACTTACAACTGTTGGGTAGTATCTTATACCTCTGATGACGTAAGGATTCATTGTTGGATGATTATAATCTTTTTTGTTTACTGTTGAGCTATGATCATCTGAATTCTGTGAATACGATTTAGCTTTTGTAGAGTTATTATACACCCTTTTGCCTCTTGAACTACAGCCAGAGGTAAGTATTAGTAGTAGTATTATAAAGAAAATTGAAGACTTATTCATATAGTTTTAATCTCTCTCCAGCTCTTATCATATTATCCTCTAGGTGGTTTTGAAGCTTTAAATTTTTTACACTTATTTTGTGAAACTTTGAGATAGACTCAAGTGTATCACCTTTTTTCACCATATAATAAAACTTGCTATTAATCTTTGCAACAGTAGTTTTGTTGTCAATTGGAATAATTAATTTTTGCTTTAAGTGTAATCGGCTATTTTTAAGAGAATTAAAATCCATAATAACTCTATATGAGACTCCATATTTTTTTCCTATCATGGAGAGGTTGTCTCCTCTGTCTACAATATGTACTCTATATATATTTTGAATTTTTTCTTCAAAATATTTTTGTTTAAATTCAGAAAGTTTAATATACGGAATATATATATCATATCCACTTAAATATGGAGGAGCAAAGTCATATTTAAGGTGTCTGTTCAATTTTTTCAAATCATCTATTGGAATTCCCACTAGTTTTGAGACTCTTTTTAATGACTCTCCTCTTGGAATCTTTATTGTTGATATTGAGTATGCATTTGCTCTGTTTAAAAGGTGTTCGTATTCACTATTTAGTAAAAACTGTTCATCATTCCCCATCATTGCCAAAGCAATAATTTTTCTAATATACAGCCTGCTTTCTCTCGGGATATACTTTTTTTTAGGGTCAAGTAAAACTGACAGTTCATCTGTTTTTGCTTTTCTAATAGCTTGGTTTAGTCTTCCGCCTCCGCAGTTGTAGGCTATGGCAGCAAGATACCATTTGCCAAATCTTTTATGAAGGTTGGAGAGATACTTAGCTGCAGCTTCTGTTGACTTGACAAGATCTCTTCTCTCATCAACATATTCATCAATTTTAAGACCGTAGAGCTTCGCAGTTTGTGGCATAAATTGCCAGAGTCCAGATGCTCTTTTTTTTGAATACGCTCTTGTAGAAAAATTTGATTCTGCCATTGCAAGAAAAAGAAATTCAGCAGGAACATTATTCTCAGCCAATATATTTTTTATTGCAGGTATAAACAGATAAGCTTCATTCATTGCTTGGAAAAAATGTTTCTCTTTGTATATTGTTACGTTGTTGCTCTTCATTTTATTTAAAACTTTATCATGTAAAAACGATGCTTCTATATCAAAAGACTCAAGAATGGCAACCTCTTTGTTATGGTTAGAAGAAAAAGTAAGGTTAGCACTCAGCAAAAGCGGTAATAAAATAAGTAAAAAATATTTCAACATAACAATCCTGATTTAAAATTTAAAGAGTTGATTTTACCTAAAACAATATTAAAAATAGTTAAGAAGTCTTAATATTAAGAAATATCAAAGAGTTTTAGGGCATTCTCTGTAGTTATTTTTTCTATACTTTCCAATGATATATCCAAAAGTTCAGAGATTTTTTTTGCAACAAGTTTTGTATAAAGCGGTTCATTTCTCTCCCCTCTGTGTGGCATTGGAGTCAAATATGGACCATCTGTCTCTATAAGAAGTTTTTCTAGTGGAATTTTTGGTAAGACATTAACAAGTTTTTTAGCATTTTTAAAAGTCAAAACGCCACCTATCCCAAAATAAAAACCTTTATCTGCTAAACTCAAAAGCTCTTCATCAGCGTTGTAGCAGTGCAAAACACCGCCAACTTCATCGGCATTACAATCTATCAATATCTTTTTTGAATCTCTAGAGGCATCTCTTATATGAACAATTAAAGGTTTTTTATACTTTTTTGCTATCTCAATTTGAGTCACAAAAACTTCTTTTTGCCTCTGTTTTTCCGCCTCTTTCTCCTCGTCTGTTCCCTCAAGTCTGAAATAATCAAGACCGCACTCACCAATCGCAATACATTTACTATGACTAACATATTTTTCAAATTCTAAAGTTTCAAATGTCTCCATGTCATACGGATGAACACCAACGGCAAAGTACACATCGCTGTTGTTCTCAGAAATCTCTATGGCTCTGTTTATATTTTTTGGGTCTGCTCCAGGGATTATAAAACGCTCTACCCCGCTCTCTCTGGCTCTGTTTAAGACTTCGTCTAAATCGTCAATATATCTCTCATCATCAAGATGTACATGTGTATCTATTATCATTTCTACTCTATTACTTTTGTACATGTAGAAGTTCTTTTGCAAACCTCTTTGCTTCATCGGTAACTCTGTCACCACTGATTATTCTGGCTATTTCATCAACTCTCTCTTGATGTTCTAGCTTTTTAACTAAAGATTCATCGCCATTTTTGTGTATTAAAAAGTGCTGGTCTCCCATAGACGTCAACTGCGGTTGGTGCGAAATAACAAATATCTGAAAGTGTTTTGAGAGTTGCTTTAAAACTTTTGCAACACTCATAGACTCTTCACCACTTAGATTGGCATCTATCTCATCAAGCATTAAGATTCCGCCATTTTTACCCATAAACTCAGATTTAAGAGCCAAAATGGCAAGTCTAAGCCTGTTGAACTCACCTGTACTTACTTTTTGCAGCTCTGTTGAGTTTAGCTTTATGACAATCTCATCTTTTCCTGAGAGTTCATAGTCAACCTCTTTTATATCTACTTGCGCCTCTCTTAAATAGAGCTCTTTTAAGTATCTGTTTAAGTCATCTGTAAAGAGTTTTATCTCTACATGTCGAAGTTCATTAAGTCTCTGTGCTAACTCTCTTACCTTCTTACCAAGGGCAGCTTCTCTTTGCTCTAAATCGCCCTTGGTCATCTCTATATTTTCATACTTTTTCAACTCTAGTATTTTCTGCTCTTTGTATTTCAGAGCATCTTCAATGCTTCCATACCTTCTTTTTAGCTCAGAGAGTGCTTCTATGCGGTTAAGAACATCTTCTACATCAACTTCATCAAGTGCACTAAACTTATCTTCTGCACTCTCCATTATTGCTCTTAGTTCATTCATGCTGTCACCAAAAAATGAACTGTCAATATCCAAAGAGTCTAAAGCTAAAAAAACATTATGCTCATAGTCAAATATAGAGTTAGCCAACGAGATGTTTTTCAATACTTTCTCTTTTTTGGACAACCCTTTTTTAATCTCTAATAGTTCACTGTCTTCTGATGGAGTCGGGTTAATATCTTCTATTTTTTTAATCTCAAAAGCTGCAAACTCTTTTAGCTCAACAATCTTTCTCTGCTCATCTTCTATAGTTAAAAGTTCTTTCTTAACCATTTTATGCTCTAGATAAGTCACTTTATACTCATCTTTTAAAGCAAAAATCTTATGCTCTTTGTGCTCAATTCTGCTATCTAAAATAGAGAGTAAGTTGTCATTTTCAAAATCGCTGAAATCTTTTAAAGAGAGATGTCTAAGATAGCCTGAAGCCAGACTGCTCATAGCTTTTTTTGAAACACTTTGGTTGTTTATAAAGTATCTGGATTTCTCTTTTTTTATATGCTTGAAAACATTTATATCATCACTCTCTATGCCTAACTCTTCGCCGTTAATGTCCCATGTGACACTCGACTCACATAAAGTTGCATCACAAGAAGCACTGCCAAGAGAAGCTAAAATAGAGTTCATTAAAATAGATTTACCACTACCGCTAGGACCGGTAAAAACAATTAACCCACTATTTAATTCTAATTCAACCTCTTTAAAACTAAGATAATCTTTTAGAAAAAATCTCTCTATCATTTATATGCCTTGTAAAATATTTTCAAATTATACTTTCTTATTATTAAAAATCTAAAGGGCTTATGACTTTAGCCTTGTTCATTTCAGAAACTACACCCCAAGAGTACTTCCTCTCTTCGCTCACAGCGCATGAGTATAAATCATAGTCGTTTCAACACTTTTATGTCCTAAAAGCTCTTGTATGCTTCTCAAATCAATTCCAGCTTGTAGAAGATGCGTAGCATATGAATGTCTAAAAATATGAGATGTCACTCTTTTACTAAGGTTTGCTTTTTAGAGGCTATCTTTATATTTCTTCCTAAAGTATTAGGATGGATGTGATGTCTTCTGATTTCTTTGCTTCTGGGATCAGACGAAACTTTGTTCATTTCTATCTTTAAGTGATTTACTATCCCAAACATAAACTTTATCAAACCCCATATCTATATCTTTTATTCTAAGGCTTAAAACTTCACTCATTCTAAGTCCACAACCGTACATAAGAGTAACTATGAGTTGATATATACCAGTAATATTTTCAAAAACTTTCATAACTTCTTCTTTTGTTAAAACAACAGGGATATGCTTTCTCTCTTGGGCTCTTAACGCTTGGATGTTTTCATTGCTTAAATCTACACCTAAAACTTCTTTGTATAAAAATAAAATTGAAGAAAATGCCTGATTTTGCGTAGCAGGTGCAACTTTATTCTCAACTGCCAAAGAAGTTAAATATTGTTTTATTTCCACTTTTCCCATTTCAACAGGATGCTTCTTGTTATGGAAAAAAATATACTGTTTAATCCAATACACATAAGTTTTCTCAGTAGATATACTATAGTGTTTAAACCTGATTTTATCACGAACAATATCCAATAATTTCTTCTTATTCTCCATAATTCACACCTCTCGCTCAAGGGACATTGTGTCCTTTTAATGGGTTATTTGACAAATAACTCTACACTTTGTCTATATAACGATTAATTTCGTGCTAAAAGGACACTTTTTATTTAAGAATAATAAGTCAAATAATAAAAATAAATCAATAATATGACAATTTGTCATTAAATTGATTAATTATCACTTTAAATGGAACATTTTATGTGTTCTATTAATCATTAATATTAAGTCTTAGTTCACTATAATGGGAATGAATAAATAGTTATGCACAAAGGAACTAAATGTCTAAAATATCTGTCAAACTTATTATGATAGGACATATTGAAAAAATAATTGATTTTGATTTAATACAAAAACATTCATCAAAGTTTTTTGCCATAGAAGAACTTAATCGAATATGTGATTTACCTGCACCAAACAAAGATGATGGCTATTTAGATGTTGTTTATTCAGTTAAAGAAATGGAAAATATTTTATCAAATATAACTCATGACGGTCTTTGTATCGGAGTGATGAATTATAAATATGATGATAACTTTTATATGCATAGACTTGATGACAATAAAGTTTGTATTTCAGTTGCTGGTTTAGAAGAAATTTTAAAAAGGAAAGATATTTCATTAGAAAATTTTATTTTAAAAAATATTTATGAAATATACATATTTTATAAAGTGTTAGGCTCAACTCTTAGTGATAAAGTATATGATTTTGTTCATGATGATACAAGAGGCTGTTTGTTTGATTTAAACGGTGATAAAAGTGATATTATTTACAATACAGAAAAACCAATGATTTGTAATGAATGTCAATCTAAAATAAATAAGCAAGCTATTCCTAGTAATTTTATAAATCAGTTGGAATCTGAACTAAAGAAAATCACTAAACCAATCTTTAAATCTATTGAATTATTTATTAGAAAATACCCACTTTTATCTATTAGTGCAACTATTGTATTTTCTACAACTATAAATATATTATCTAGTTACATTTGGAAGTTGATTGAAAGTAGTTAACGAAACGCAGGAGATTAATTTATGAATATGGACTATAAAAAAAGTGTTGAACTTGCTTTATCGCTTGGTTATGAAGAGGTGTCAGATGAAAATGCGTATAAAGGAAAGTATTTCATTAAACATGAAAAAATTTGGATTCATAATATTGAAGCATTAAAATTAAAATTAAAAGTTACTTCAAATGAAGAACTTGATAACTTGGGATATGATGTTGAAAACTATCATAGATACAAAAAGCATACAAATAAAATGGCAGATAATGAAATGAAAAATCTATATGCAAATATAACGCATTTAGATGGTGAAGCCACCTATTTATATGATGGCATGTGGTTACTACCTGATGGAACGATGGAAGAAAGATAAACTACATAACAAAACCTTGGAGAGAAATAGTTTACCCTAGCGGGCAAAACTATTTCTCAAGACAAACGTTAGATGAGATAAGGAAGATAATGAATCTTTGTAATACAAATAAAATTTTAGCAAAAGAAGTTAAAGACTTTATGTTACATGTAAAAGATGTTAATGAGGAATCTATAACAGACTTTTTAGTTTGGAAATGGAAGGAAATAGACAAAAAGTTTAAATGCATTGATGTCTCAACTTTTACAAGACATCAAGAAAGTACTTTATCAGGTGCTGATTATGAAATGGAAATATGGATAGTTGGCAATAAATATAATTATCCATTGGTATTTCAAGCAAAAAAATTCAGAAAACAATATGATGCATATGTTACTAAGCTTCGCTACCCTTCCAATACAAAAAAACAAATGAACACCCTTTTAAAGTATGCTAAAAGTCATAAGAGAATCCCTTTCTATATGTATTATAGTTTGCCTGATAAAAACACAACTACAATGTGTCAAAATGGCTATATTAATGATTGTGCCGTTTTTATGTCTCATGCAAAAGTTGTTGAAGAATTTGCTGATAAAGTACATGGAAATAGAATTTCTAAAAATGACTTATTATCAAAAAGCAATCCTTTTCATTGTATGTTTTGCTGCCCACTAGCTGCTGACAATGAGTACTTTACCCATTATTTTCAAGATATAAAAGACTCATCAGATAGACAAGAACTTCCAGCATATGCTCAATATTTACTAAATGTGGATGAGGATAAAATTAATTCAGAAGAAATGAAATATTTTATAGAAAAAAATGAACTTAATGTTTATCGTTACATCGCAGTGTATGATATGAGGGACACGAATGAATCATCTAACAAAACCTTGGAGAGAAATAGTTTACCCTAGCGGCAAAACTATTTCTCAAGTCAAACGTTATATATTAAAAGAAGGATTAAAATGTCAACAACCACATATTTTGAAGAAAATTTATACCCTCCTAAATATGAGGATGGTAAAGCCGATAAAACCAAATCACCGTTTACACTTGATGTAGCGGTAAGCAATTTTTTTGGTGACAGTCATCAAGTTTATTTAAGAACAACGGATGAAAATAGGAAAGAAATAACATTACATTTAACAAAAGAACAAGCATACTCTTTAGCTGAAGCTCTTGAGAGTGCAGCTTCTTATATTGGGTATGATAATACATAAGAAAATGTAAAAAGTTATATAACTTACATTTACAATGGAATAGAAAGCACAGTTACGAATTAATAAAAGCTAATACAAGAGTTCGCTATGAATATATATGATACAAATACAGAAAAGCTTACTTGTACTTGCGAAGATTGGAAGCAAACAAGAAAAGAATATCCTATAGATGATCCTAGAAGATTATGTAAACATATCATTAATAAACTTGATATCGATAATCTGTCTGACAATTTAAAATATTTTAAAGAGGATATAAAATTCTATAAAAGTAAAGAATGGGGTTTTACAAAAGATTTTGAAAAAGTACTTAAACTTCCAATAAACGGCTATATTATTTTACAAGACCACTATTGGATGAATGTTTATGATAATAATGGGAATAAATATGGGTATCTATATGATACAGATAACAATAAGCATGTTTGGGCTAAAAACGAAAAGCCTGTTGGCTACAAAGAAGTAGAGAATCATTTTAGACAAAAACATGACTCAAAATTAATTAGTTTTCAAGGTAATGAAAAATCTACTCTTATCAATTTTATTAAAAAAAATATTCCAAGTAAACAAGATGTGAGCTTTTCATTTGAAGAAGCCTACAGCGAATCCTTTTCTGATAGTTATATGTTTTTTGTTAATGAAAGAATAAAACTAGACACTTATTATGAGGAAAATACTGAATATAAAATTAAATTTGTGACCATTGATAAGTATAAAGTTTCTGTTTTTATGGAAAATGGTAATATTTTCTTCTATGATCGTGATTATGACTATGCTTTATCTTGTAGACAAAAAAATATGCTTCTAGAAGAACAAAGGTTACAAAGAGAAGAAGAAATATTTGAAAAAGAAAGACAAGAGTATGAAAAAAAATTATCTGAAAAAAGAGATACAGCAAAAAATAAAGGTTATTTATGGGAAATAAAAGACTCTTTGTATCGTGAAGCAATTACATATTGTAATCGCGACCACGATGCACAATATACTGAATATATAGAAGCGACGTATAAAATTTCAGATGAATATAGTGATTTAAAAAAGCTATTAAAGTCTTCAAAATCTGATATAACCTCTGCACTATTCAATAAAACATTAAATAACTTAAAAATGATAAAAAAAGTAAAAACATTAAATTTAAATGATTGGATTATTATAGATGATGGTTTAAAATATGGAATAAATATAGAAAAAGATTCTAAATATTTTTCGGAAACTATTCCTGATTGGTATAAAGTAACAACATTGGATGCTCATACATTAGAATTAGTAGAACAAAGAGACAGGCAAAATGTAAGAATGACAAGAATATTATGGAAAAACAATCAGTTTGAAAAATTATTGGACTTGGTAGTTGAAACTATTAAAAATCAGAATGCAGAGGAAAGAATAAATGAATTAGAGAAAAATATTAATTCAAAACAATCAATAAGGGAAGAATGGTTTAAAAATGTAAGTTGTCACAATTGTGGTTCAAAAAATATCCATAAAAAGAATAAGAGAGTGTATGGATATGGAACTGTGCAAAGATATCAATGTCAAGATTGCAAAAGTATATTTCAAGAAAAAATTCAAGATAATATCCATTTAGATGAAACAAATAATCAAGTATCCAATCACCATGAAGAATGTAAAGGTTCTTTAGAATCAAACACCATTAATAATATTCAAGCAAAAACTAACTATTTTAAAGAAATATATGAATTTGTAAAAGAAAAAACAGGACTAATTAAATGAGATATAACAAATCATTGGAGAGAAATATTTGACCCTGCGGCTCAAATATTTCTCAATTCAAACGTTAGATAACATTAAAAAGGAACCATAAATGGCTATAGATAATTCACTGTATGATTCACTGGAAAATACATATTTTCAGATAAAAGATTATTTAGATAATAGCCAACTTGGACGAGAGCATTCGGTAATGATTATAAAACATGAAGAATTAGCTGCGCTATTAGAGAGATTTGATATTGAAGCTCTTGAAGAACAGTCAAAAGATATAAACACACTACATAGGCAGTTTAATGATATAAAAGAAGTTTCTAACAAGATTGTTGAAGACCTTAAAGACGTTGGTGACTCTGTTTCTGCTGCAGATAAAGTGGTTAGTGGATTAGATAAAGTATTTTTAAAGATTACTAATATCATTGTGTAAAAGGAATAAAATTTAGAAAAATCTTATTGTGTTATAATTACATATTTAATATAAAATCACCAGACATCTATCAATACAAAACAGAAATATCTCAAAAAGTATCATCAAACATTTTAATCACAAAGGATTGGATTTATGTCGCCAGATATTTCAGAAACATTATCGTGCAAGATTGCTATAATCGGGGCTGGTCCCGCGGGTCTGATGGCGGCACAAGTGTTGTCTGAAGCAGGTTATGCACCGACGGTATTTGATGCGATGCCTTCTGCGGGACGTAAGTTTTTGCAGGCGGGACGCGGGGGCTTAAACCTAACACACGATGAAGACTTTGCCCTCTTTGCGAGTCGTTATTTTGAAGCACAACCTTTTTTGCAACCTGCACTAGAAGCCTTTACTCCCAATGACATACGCTTGTGGGCAGAGAGCCTTGGTTTTGAAACCTATGTTGGCTCCTCTGGCAAAGTGTATCCACTTGATAAAAAAGCCGGGCCGTTACTACGTGCTTGGTTACGTAAACTCAAAGCAAATAATACTCAGTTCAAAATGAAACATCGACTAGTGGGTTGGTCGAAGGATGTTTGGCAGTTTGATACGCCTGACGGTCTCAAAGATTATTCGTTTGACGGAGTCATTTTGGCCTTTGGTGGTGCATCTTGGCCACGATTAGGTTCAACAGGCGCTTGGACAACCACACTAAAAGATAAAGGGCTGGTAATCGCCCCGCTTAAACCTGCAAACATGGGCTTTAATGTTACTTGGTCAGAAGTGTTTAAAGAAAAATTTTCTGGTACTCCGCTTAAAAATGTAAAACTTAGCTTTACAGATATTAATGGAAATCTTCAATCAAAGCTAGGCGAGTTGTTAGTAAGTCAAAATGGGGTTGAGGGTAGTTTAATCTATACCTTTTCTAAATTTATGAGAGAGAAAATAGAGCAAAAATCTCCGTTTACGGTCTACTTGGACCTATTTGTTCATCGCACCCAAAGTCAATTACAACAACAGCTCAGTGGCAAGCAAGGGAAGCAGAGTTTGAGTGCTTTTTGGAAGCGCCTAGGTTTATCTGGCATTCAGGCTTCTTTACTCAGAGAGGTATTGGCAAAGGAGTTGTTAACTCATCCTGAGTTAGTGGCAAAGACGCTTAAAAAGTTTCCATTAATATTAGAAACTTTTAGACCAATTGAAGAGGCGATTAGCACAGCTGGGGGCTTAAAATTTAAAAATCTAGACGAACAGCTGATGCTCAAGGATTTTCCTGGTGTATTTTGTGCTGGAGAAATGTTGAATTGGGAAGCGCCAACGGGAGGCTATTTATTGACAGGGGTAATGGGTCAAGGTAAACAAGCAGCAAGAGGTCTTTTGAAATTGCTACAAACAAAAAAATAGACCCTTGTATAATAATTTTGGTTATAATAATAAACACACAAGGAGCAAACTATGATTAACAAAAAAATGGCATCTGAGTTAAATACACAACTCAACAAAGAGTTTTACTCTTCTTATCTTTACCTTGGCATGTCTACGTGGTGTGCAAACACTGGATATAATGGCAGTGCAAGTTGGTTTATGTTGCAACATGAAGAAGAGCGTATGCATGCATTTAAAATTTATAACTATATGTTAAATCAGGGAGCAAAGATTGAGCTTCTCACTATTGAACAGCCAGATATTAATTACACATCACTTTTAGAGTGTTTTAAAGATAGTTTAAAGCACGAACAAATGATGACACACTCATTTAATGAACTGTGTGACTTGGCAATAAAACAAAAAGATCATGCATCTTACGGTTATCTTCAATGGTTTGTACAAGAACAAATAGAAGAAGAAGCGAGTGTTGGAGAAATTATCTCTAAACTAAAACTTGTTGGTGATGGAAATGGAATATTTATGATTGACTCTCAACTCTCCCAGCGTAAACCAGACACTCAAGTTGGCGCATAACTATGCTGATAAAACTTTGTAAAAATTATTCTAAAAAAAAGAAATTTGCAAAGAAATTAGCCTTGAATTTTCCCGATGCGCAGATTGTAATAAAATCATGCATAGGAATGTGCAAGTCTTGTAAATCAAAGCCTACGGCTATTGTAGATGGTGAAAAAATCAAGAAAAAGAGCATTAAAAAATTTATAAAAGAACTGAAAAGTTAGAAGAGTGTAAATGTGAAAGATGGATTAATAAGTAAGCTAATTATTTTCACATATGGGATATTTTCATATGTATTTGCCATAGCAGTACAGTTATGGTTTATCTTTTATATTGGTGAGTGGGATTTTATGGCAACCAATATTGATACACAGCAGAGAATCCCCTCAGAATATCCTTTTGCTATAAACTTAGGGCTTGTCTTGCTGTTTGGTGTTCAACATTCGGTAATGGCTCGCCCATCATTTAAAAAATATCTGACAAAGTTTATCCCGCAAGCCGCAGAGCGAAGTACTTATGTTCTTGCATCTGGCATAGCATTGGGTCTTATATGTCTTTATTGGCAGCCGTTGGACGGATTGTTATGGCAGGTTGAGAATGAAACTGCAAAAGCTTTATTGAGTGCAGGTTATATCTTTGGCTGGTTATTTTCACTTTTCTCAACATTTATAATCAACCATTTTGAGCTATTTGGTCTGCAACAGGTATATTTTAATCTTATCAATAAATCTGAACTCCCTGTTGATTTCAAGGAAAAACTCTTTTATAAATTTATGCGACACCCAATACAGTTTGGAGTTCTGCTAGGCATATGGTTCACTCCAACCATGTCATATTCGCATCTGATGCTTTGTGTCACTTTGACGATTTATATTTTTATTGGTCTTTGGTGTGAAGAGAGAGATTTGGTATCTACTTTAGGAAGCAGCTATAAGGATTACCAAAAGCGTGTTCGGATGATGTTTCCATTTACAAAATAGCTACATGTAGAGTTTATTCGCCCCATCTAAGTTTTTCTTTTAGTACATCAAAGTAGTTATACTCTTCTTTATGCATTAATTTAATGGTTTTAGTTGCAAGTTTGATGTTTACGCTCTCTCCGAGTTCAAGCTCATGCATGTCCTGTCCGTCTATAATTATCAAAGCTCTCTCCTCTGATGTTTTCATCTCTATGGCGTACTTTCCAGGAAGAACAACAGGTCTTTGGGTTAAAGAGTGAGGACAAATAGGTGTAAGAGCAAAAACATTTGTCATAGGAAAAAGTACAGGACCGCCGGCAGATAAGTTGTATGCTGTTGAGCCTGTTGGTGTACATACTATTACACCATCTCCGTAGTAAGTATTAAAAGGTTTTGAATTAACTAATGTCTCAACGTGAATCATATTTGAAACACTGGTGCGAGTTAATACAATGTCATTGAAAGCGTACATCTTAAGCTCTTTGGAGTTTTTGATTACAGTAGCCTCAAGCATCGCTCTTTCATCAACTCTATACTCCCCTTTTACTATTTTATCTGCAAAAGACTCAAGCTCATCAAAAGACAAGTCTGCTAAAAACCCCAAAGTACCTGCATGAATCCCTAAAATAGGAATATCAAAGTCAAATGATTTTCTGACAGTAGATATAAAAGTACCATCACCGCCAAAGCTTATTAAAAAATCTGAGTCCATACATATCTTGGCGAAGCTTTCACCATCCATACCAATCATGTTGGCACTCTTTTCCTCAAGCATTACTTCGATGTCATATGAGTTGAAAATTTTTTCCAACTTGATATAGCTATCTTTCAACTCCGGTGTTGAGGGTCTAAGAACAACACCAATTTTTTTAATAATTTTATTATTCAAAAACGACTCTTTTTTAAAATATTTTCATTGATTATACACTTTTATCGATTAATAGTATGAAAATGATATAATATGTGAAAAAAGGGTAAGTTGTGTTTAAAAATAGCTATTTTTTAAAATTCTTATCATTTGGGCCATTACTATTTATACCTTTTATGGTTGGATTGCTATCTTTCTTTTATATTCAGATGTACAATAAAAGCTTTGATTTAAGCCTAAAAGAATTAGAAAAAGACATGTATGAAATGGAAATGAGCACAAGTAAAGATAAGATATCTAGTGTTTCTGACCTTATAGTCTATCAAAAATCTATAACACAAGAAAAACTAAAATCTCGTGTAAAAGAGCGCGTTGATGTAGCATATGATGTAGCAAATAATATCTATAGTAAATATAAAGATATTAAATCTAAACAAGAGATACAAAATATCACAATAGCATCACTAGAAACTCTTGCTTGGAATAATGGTGAAAGTTATATTTTTATGTTGGATTTTGATGGATTTTATAAACTTGCTCCAAAACACTTAAAACATTTAGAGGGAACTTGTGCTATCAATATTCAAGATGCGACAGGCAAATATACTGTCAAAGAAGAGATAGAATTATGTGAAAAAGATGGTGGAGGATTTATTTGGAGCACTAATCCAAAATCACCAGATAGTGCTGAACACTACACTTACATAGAATATGTCAAGGCATTTAATCATTACAATTGGTACTTAGGCTCAGGAGAGTATCTTGATTCCGCAATAAAAAGAACAGATGAAGAACTCATTCAAACTATTGCAAAAATAAACAATATTGGAAATCGATATATTTTTATTGTACATAAAGATGAATACATACTTTTTCAAAAAGAAATTCCAGATCATATTAGTAAAAATATTTCTGATTTTGAAAAAAAATATACTCGAAAGGCTATAGCAAAAATCATTATGATTATGAAAGAGAATAATAGCGATTTTGTATCTTACAATTGGGTTAATTTACAAACTGAAACTATTGAAGAAAAGCTCTCTTACGTTATGAACGTTCCTGGCACAGATTGGATTATAGGAACAGGTTTTTATTTAAAAGACATAGAGCAGGAGATAGCTTTAAAAAAGAGTGATATGTATAGAATATACTATGAAAAATCTAAAAAAGTTATCTATTTTGCAGTGCTGATTATGATAGTTACTTTATTTATCTCTTATTATGTCTCAGCAAAAATAAAACAAAGTTTTTCAAGATATGAAAGAAGAATTATTTTAAAAAATTTAGAATTAGAAGAGCTAAATGAAGAGCTAGAAGAAAAAGTTAAAGATAGAACAAGAGAACTTCATAAGAGCGAATATGATTTAAAAATAAAAAATGATATTCTTGAAAAACTCTCTAGGCGTGATGGCTTAACAGACATAGCAAACAGAAGATATTTTGATGAAAGTTTTGAAATCAAGTATAAAGAGAGCTTAAGAGAGCAAACATCACTTGTTATTATTATGATAGATATTGATTGTTTTAAAGAGTATAACGATCACTATGGACATGCAGAAGGTGATAATGTTCTTAAAAAAGTTGCCAAAACTCTTCTGCATGAGCTAAAAAGACCAAGTGATATGGTAGCTAGATATGGAGGAGAAGAATTTGTTCTTCTTTTAAAAGGTGTAGATATAAAAGGTGCTAAACAAGTAGCTGATTCACTTTTAAAAGCTGTAACTGATTTAAATATTCCTCATGATTACTCAATTGCAACTAATGTTGTTTCAATTAGTGTAGGGGTTTCTTATACTGATGGAGATGGTAGCATTGACAAAGAGGCTCTTTTAAAAGAAGCAGACGATGCTCTTTATGAGGCAAAAAACAGTGGTAGAAATAAAGTAGTTATTAATAATACTTAAAACTTATTATCCAATAAGACAATTTTAGATACAATCGCAAAAAATTATATTTAGGACTCTATTTTATGAGAAGTCATTATTGTACAGATTTAAGTGAAGCAAACATAGGGCAGGATGTTATTCTAGCTGGTTGGGCAAACAACTACCGTGACCACGGTGGAATCATCTTTATAGATTTAAGAGATAAGAGTGGTTTAGTTCAACTTACATGTGATCCAGAAGATGGTGCTGAGGCACATAAGATTGCAGATGGTGTTCGTGATGAGTTTGTTCTAATCGCTAAGGGAAAAGTTCGTCTTCGCGGTGAAGGCTTAACAAATCCAAGACTAAAAACTGGTGCTATTGAGATTATAGTTACAGAGCTTATTATTGAAAACAAAAGTGCTACTGTCCCTTTTGTAATCGGCGACAAAAGTGTTGGTGAAGAGACTACACTTAAGTACCGTTACTTAGAACTTCGTGACCCTGATTTATACGAAGTTTTTCGTCTTCGCTCAAAAGCGGCAATTGCAGCTAGAAACATCCTTGATGAGAACGGTTTTTTAGAAGTTGAGACTCCGATTTTAACTAAATCAACTCCAGAGGGTGCTAGAGATTACCTAGTTCCATCTCGTGTTCATAACGGCGAGTTCTACGCACTTCCTCAATCACCGCAACTTTTCAAACAACTTTTAATGGTTGGCGGATTTGACAGATATTTTCAAATAGCTAAATGTTTCCGTGACGAAGATTTACGTGCAGACAGACAGCCGGAATTTACTCAAATAGATGTTGAGATGAGTTTTTGTAACCAAGAAGATGTTATCAAAGTTGCAGAAGATTTACTTACTGCTATGTTCAAAGCTTGTAATGTTGATGTTAAACCTCCATTTAACCGTATTACGCACAATAACGCTATGGAGTGGTATGGTTCTGATAAGCCGGACATGAGATACGACCTTAAAATGGTTGATGTTATTGATATTTTTTCAAGATGTGACAACGAAATCTTTACTGGTATTGCAAAAACTCCTCATAAAAACCGCATCAAAGCTCTTAAAGTTCCTGGCGCTGATTTGGTGTTTTCAAAGAGAGAGATGAAAACTTTTGAAGACTTTGTACGTAAGTTTGGAGCACATGGGCTTGGTTATTTTCAGATGAAAGAAGATGGTCTTAAAGGTCCTCTTGTTAAATTCTTCTCTGAAGATGATATTGCACTTATCATAGAGAGAACTGAACTTGAAGTTGGTGACGTTGTATTCTTTGGTGCAGGCGACAAAAAGACTGTACTTGACTATATGGGAAGACTAAGAATTTTCATAGCAGAGCATGAGAAGATGAATATCCTAGACAGAGATGCGTTCGAATTTGTATGGGTTGTTGACTTCCCTATGTTCGAGGTTGAAGATGGAAGAGTTAAAGCGCTTCACCATCCGTTTACTATGCCTAAAGACACAGATAAAGATAATGTAGAAGACATAGAGTCTATTGCTTACGATATCGTTTTAAACGGTACTGAGCTTGGCGGTGGTTCTATTCGTATCCATAAAGCAGATGTTCAAGAAGAGGTTTTCAAACTTCTTGGAATCGAAGAAGAAGAAGCTCAAGAGAAATTCGGTTTCTTGCTTGACGCTCTTAAATTTGGCGCACCTCCACACGGCGGTTTCGCTTTAGGTTTCGACAGACTAATGATGCTTATCACTAAAAAAGCAAGCATTAGAGATGTTATAGCATTCCCTAAAACACAAAAAGCTTCTTGTATTCTTACAAAAGCACCGAGCGCAGTTGACAACAATCAACTTCGTGACCTACATATTCGTTTACGTGAACAAGTAAAATAGTCCCACTTATGAAAAAACTATTCTTAATTATCGGAGCTCCAGGCTCTGGTAAAACTACAGATGCAGAGTTGATAGCAGAACAAAACGACGCAATAACACACTACTCTACTGGCGACATGTTAAGAGCAGAAGTTGCAAGCGGAAGTGAAATTGGTAAAGAGTTAAACTCTTACATGTCAAAAGGTTTAATCGTGCCTATTGAAGTAGCGATTAAAACTATCACAAATGCCATTAAAAATGCTCCTACTGACATAATCATTATAGATGGCTATCCTAGAAGCATGGAGCAGTTAAATGCTTTAGATGAATACTTACATGTAGACTCATTTTTAGAGCTTGCTAGCGTTATAGAAGTACATGTAAGTGAAGAAACAGCTCGTGATAGAGTTCTAGGTCGTAACCGTGGTGCTGATGACAACACAGAAGTTTTCGACAACCGTATGAAAGTCTACACTGAGCCTTTAGCTGAGATACAAGCTTTTTACAGTGCTAAAAATCTTCTACATGTAATAAGTGGCGAAGGTACTATTGAAGAGATAGTTCACGAGATGGGAAGTTTCGTTAAGTCTAAAATATAATTATATATCCAGAAAATTTCTGGATATATACATGTAGAAGTTGATTAACCTAATTTAGAAACGATGTTAGCCTCAACATCAGCGATGTCAGCCGTTCCATCAACAGTTATGTAAGTTAAAGTGTCAAGCTTAGAAGCTTGTTCTTTATAGTAACCTATTAGCGGGCTTGTAAGCTCATGGTAAACTTTCAAACGGTCTAAAACAACTGATTCTTTATCATCATCACGTTGAACTAACTCTTCACCAGTTACGTCATCTTTACCTTCAACTTTTGGTGGGTTGTACACAAGGTGATAAGTTCTTCCACTTGCAAGGTGAGCACGACGACCAGCCATACGTGTAACTATCTCAGAGTCTGGAACGTCTATCTCGATAACAGCATCAACGGTAATACCTGCATTTGTAACAGCATCAGCCTGAGGAAGTGTACGTGGGAAACCATCTAAAAGGTAACCGTTTCTACAGTCGTCTTCAGCGATTCTATCTTTTACAAGACCAATAATAATCTCATCAGTTACTAGTTGACCAGCATCCATAGCAGCCTTAGCCATTTTACCCATGTCAGTACCAGCTTTTATAGCTGCTCTTAACATATCGCCTGTAGAGATTTGAGGGATGTTGTATTTTTTAGTTAAAAATTGAGCCTGAGTACCTTTTCCTGCACCTGGAGCTCCTAGTAATATTATTCTCATATTTATCCTATCTGTTTTATTGGTGATATTATATATAAATGAGGTTAAAATAAACTATAATGCTCCATAATTCTATTTATAACAGCCATGTTTTAGCCTCTTTAAACGTAAACAATTTTTCCCTTGCTCTTTTTAAATTTTTTTTAAAATAATTTTTTAATTCTAAGAGCTGTTTTTTTGTCAGTTTACCTTCCAAGCTTTCTACTAATTTCAGTCTCACAAGATTATCCTGAATCGCTCCGAATAAATCCTGCAAGATTTTCAATTTTGACAAATCTGTAGAGATTTTTTTATTGTTTTCAAAACATTGTTCATAAATATTTAGCCCGTAACGAAATTTTTTAAACTTCATCCTTAGCTCATGAAGCTCTGTGAAAGATGTGTTTTTATCTATTTTATTGAAATCTTCGTAGATGTTTTTTTCTATATCTCTAATAATTTTATAGTTATTTGCTTTGTTTATTTTTTTGTATATAAAAAACTCATCACTTTTGCTCATCTCATGAAAATCTTTTAAATTTTTTTTATACTCAACACTCTTAATCGAAGAAGAAAAAACTTTAAAAAGAGAAACTCTTTTTAAAGTTAGCAGAGAATGGAGTTTCTCTTTTGTTTTAAGCGAGCAGGCAAAAGTATCTATTTCGCCCAAAAATACATCTAAATCACGTAAAGCAGAGGTAGGCTTAATTATTTTTTTTACAAGTCTTGAGAGTTCTTTAGATTTTTTTTTGTTCAGCTGTTTTGCATACACTTCGCTGCAGGCATATAATCTTCTTAAATTGACACGATATTTATGTAGCACTTCGATATCTTCATAATTATCCAGTTTTATATACAACTCATTAGTGACATCGGCATTCTCTTCAAACCACTCTCTAAAATCCACTATAACTACCTTTTTGTATCAAAAATACAAGATGATACACCAATATACTTTAAAATTCAAATAATTTAGACATCTGATAAATTCACAAACTGGACTCCAAGTCACTATATTTTCGTCATTCTGGACTTGATTCAGAATCTAGTAGCGCATTATTAGAGATACCTTTAAATTCAACACTCTACATGTAAAATAAATAAACCTCCTATAAAGCCAAAACACTCTAAAATACGTTTTATATTATAAGAGGAAGTAAAATGCCATTTTCCAAACTAGGACTCTCTGTAGAAATTCAAAATGCACTTAAAAAAAGTGGGTTTAAAGAGCCGACACCTATTCAAGAGAAGGTCATTCCTCTTGTGCTTGAACACAACGACGTAATGGCAATGGCACAGACAGGAAGTGGCAAGAGTGCTAGTTTTGTTTTACCAATACTTGAGCTTTGGTCAAAGAATGTTGGTGAAGGGAAACCTAAGATAAAAGCCTTGGTTTTGACACCTACGCGTGAACTTACTCTTCAGGTTGCGGAAGCCTTTTCAATATTTGGCGCTTCACTAAAGAGAAAGCCCATAGTTGTTAGTGTTATCGGCGGTGAAAGTCTTGGCGATCAAATTTATGCTATTCAGCAAGGGTGTGACATTTTGGTTGCAACATCGGGAAGACTTCTTGATGTACTTTCAAAAAAGCAAATGAACCTTTCTCATCTTGACTTCTTTGTTCTTGATGAGGCAGATAAAATGCTTAACCTTGGTTTTGCAGAGGAGCTTGAAGCTGTTCTTGAAGCTATTCCGCTCAAACGCCAAAACCTTCTCTTCTCGGCAACCTACCCTCAAAAAATTCTAGATATTGCTTCTAAAATTACTCAAAACCCTATTCAAGTCACTATTGAACAAGAAGTACCAACAGTAGATAGCGTTACTCAAAGAGTAATAGAAGTAAGTCGTGAAAACCGCGGTCCACTGCTAAGACACCTGCTCGAAAGTGAGAAGTGGGAACAGGTACTTGTGTTTATGGCAAACAAAAGAGCTACGGACAATATAGCTGATAAGTTTATTAAGTACGGATACAAGGCAGAGTCATTTCATGGGGATCTTCTTCAAGATGAGCGTAACCTGACACTAAGTGACTTTAAGGCTAAGAAGATACGAATTTTATTTTCTACGGATATTGCCGCTAGAGGCTTAGATATTGACGATATTACATGTGTGGTCAACTTTGATCTTCCACGCTCTCCTACTGACTATATCCACCGTATTGGACGTACTGCAAGGGCCGGTAAATCCGGTGTAGCAGTATCATTTATATCACATGAGGACAAAGAGCATTTTGGCGTTATAGAGAAGAAGTGTAAGGTAAAATTGACTCCAGAGCAGATAACAGGGTTTGAGCTAAAAGGTGAAGCTCCTAAAAAAGTAAAAGGCCCTGCTCCGGTTAAGGGAAAAGGTAAAAGTAAAAAAGATAAAGCGAGAGAAAAAGCTCTTAAAGAGGCTTAATCTCTTCAAGGTCTTTAAAGTCTGATCTTCTTTTTTTAAGTTCATCTTTGTACGTTAAATAATCTCCATAATCAAAAAAATTATCATATCTGGTATGTCTCTCTTTTAGCGGTTTAGAGTGCTTAATAGGACACCAAAACTGCTCAGTTCTTCCTGCTATTTCTCTTACATAAGCTGTCACACCGTTAAAATACTCACAATACAGGCAGTTGATTTTCTCAACTCTGTCTAAATAAAAAAGATTGTACCTGTCTATAACCACATAATCTTTTCTCTTAACTTTTGGGATTTTATAAATAGGAAAGCATATAGCTTGAAATATGGTGACCATTATGTCTGCCAATATCACAGGTATAATCATAGCCCAGATAAAAGGAATAGTTAAAATAACAGTAACCGGAAACGATGAGAGATATTTTATAGAGCTGATGATTTGGGATTTCCCCTCTTTTATAACCCTCTCTTCAAACTTCACTTTTTCGTTTTCAATAGTAAAGTAAAAATCCTCACTTTTCTTTTTGAACTCTGTTATCAGCTCATCTTCTAATTTTTTTATTTTTGCTGTTAACTCATCAATTCTATTATCAATCATCTATATCCCTTTAAAGTTAAAAACTATATGTTATATCTGCAAATACTCTGTCGTTCTCTTTATTTGCTTCCATAAACGGTCTATCTCCGCCTATATAATCTACAATGCCAACATTTGCACTCACTCCGTCCATTATCTCATACTCAACCCAAATTCTGGCAAAACCGCCATTTTCCCAGCTTGAGCCAAACATACTCAGCAGAGCAGAAGTATTTAGAGTGTCATTTGAATACGATTTTGTAAATCTAAGGGCGGTCTGCATCTCATTCTTATCAACGTAGTCCGACTGGTATCTCATCTGTGCTTCATGATTGAAAATATGTCTGTTTACTATTTCCAAAGAGACAACAGCGTCTTTAATTCCCATGTAATCAAAACCAAATAAGACATCGAGACGGTTTTTTTCATCTGCAGTTGAGTTATACCCTACTCCGCTCAAATATGCTATTTCACTTTTTAAAAGCCAGCTACCAGTCGCGATATTTATAGCGGTTCCAAGCATATCAATTTTATTTACAACTCTTGTTATGTCGCTTAGAGGAACACTTCCCTGAACATTGTCAAAATTCCACTTTTGATCAAGTACATGTGCTGCGTAAAAAGACAAATCCCATCCTGAAAAAACGCCATTTGCTGCCATTGCATACTGCATGTTATTTAAAGAGTTGCTTGGTATTTTTAACTCTAAAAATGGATTCGGTGCAGATGGAAATATTTCATCCACTGGAAAAAATTCACTTCTAGGGGGAGCTTCAATCATAATTCTATTCTCACCTATAGCAATAAAAGAGAAGTTCCATTTGCCAAAATAGTAATCTAGCTTTGCCATACCGACACTGAGTCTTAAATCCTCTATGTCAGTCATCCCTGGCAGGCGGTTGTCAAGCGGGTTTATAACATCTGTAACTCTCAGGCTATCAGATTTTCCCCACACAACTATTTGACGACCTACTTTTAAATCAATACGTGAGTTTATTTTGCCCTGAATATAAGCATCATCAATCCTGATTTGTGTTTTGTAATCATCTTTAATATCGTTACTGTAGTTGTTGTGTGAATATAAATCGTAGATTGCATCATAAAACATATTTGTGCTTATTCGCATTTTCCATTTCTCTGAAAGTTTAGAATCTAACTGAATAAATAGCGAAGTTTGAGCTTGGTTTATACCTGAATATTCAATACCGTCAACTTTATGTTTTTTATATCCCGCAGAGGTTTTAAAAGCCAAATTTCCACCTAAAGAGAAGATACTTTCATCTTCGTTTTTGGTTGATGAGTCCAGCATAACCTCTTCTCCAAAGCCTGCCAAGTCATCAGAAATCTCAACATTTTTCTCTTTCACTATCTCTGCTGCAAATCCACCCAAATCATCTTCAACAATATTTTGAGCGTTGCTACATGTAAGAAAAAACAATAAGCCAATAGAGACTTTGTGTAACATTCCTTATAGACCTTTTTCTATGGTTCTGGTGACAAAAAACGACTCTTTTAGATCTTGGTTGTACTTAATATCTGAAAATTCCAAGATAGTCTTATGAAGAGTTTGCTTCCCTTTTTTTGTAACCATCTGTATTTTTGTTGTTGTCCAAATCCCGTCGATTTTTTCCAAGCCTGTAAGCATCATGTACTTCAATCTATTGCCGGCTTTTATATAGTTAAGTGCTTGAACAATTACAAAGTTGTCCTGTCGTACAAATATAATAGACTTTGTGTAACCTGTTTCGTCAATAGTTTTCTCACTCTTTGGTGTTACAAGAATCTGCCAAGTTTTATATCCGTCAACCATCGTCTCTTTCATTATCTCATAAGTGTAGTCTTTCACATTTCTTTTGGTCATATCTGAATATGTAAAATCACTCCCCATAAAAGATGAGCTTTTATCGCTTGAAGCGATTCTTTTTACTTTTTGAAGCTCTGGAAGATATAACCACTGGTCGTCGTCTTTAGAGCTGTCATCATAGTCATAAGTCAAAAAACCTGTATTTTTAACATCTGCTGGAGCCAAAAAGAACATCAGCTTTTGGGTATCGACACCCTTGTCTTTTGTGAAGACCTTAAGCTGACGGACTCTCATGTTGTCACTCTTGTCAATAAGAGTCATCTTCATATTTGAGACGATGTTGTCTCCGTCATCTCTGTCATGAACTTTTTGTGCTATCTCTTCACCGGTTATAGCCATAAGCGAGCTAAGCGTCAGAGCGGTTATTAAAACTGTTTTTAAAATCATTTTTCATCCTTTGACATTAGTTTTAGCAGCGCCGGAGCAAGTATAATGTCAGCGAGCAAGGCTATACCTATAGCACCACCCGTTAAAATACCGAAGTTAACCAAGTTACTCAGTGAAGCAAACATATAAACATAAAATCCTAACGATAAAACTATTGTTGTAGCAACCATTGCCCGACCTGTTCCAAGCATTGTCTCATCTACCGCTTTTTGTACACTCGCCCCTTTATGATGATATTTCGCATAATTATGAAAAAAGTGAACCGTATCATCAACTGAGAGACCTATTATAATTGCCCCTATAAGCATAGTAAACATATCCAACGGCATGCCAACCATATTCATAAATCCTAAAGCCATAACTACCGGAAGGACATTCGGCAGCATACTTACCATCCCTATTTTAAGGCTTCCAAGAAGCAGAATCATCATTATTGTTATTAATACAAATGCCGTTGCGTAGCTAACTGCCATGGTGTCCATGGCTGCAACCAACGTCCTTTGAAAAAGCGGAACCATACCAGTTATAGTAATCTCAACTTCATCTTTAAGTTCATCTTTAATAAGTGTAGTCAGCTCCCGAGATAGTGCCTCATACTCACTCGCTTCCATCCAAGGGAGTTTGAATGTCAGTCTTGCTTTAGAAAATGAAGAATCAACCAAATCTTCCAAATCATCACTTCCGCTATTTTCAAAAAGTAAAAACTCTTGCGGAATTAGAGCATTGTTATCTGTAATGGCGTAATACTCTTCGTTGTTTGCATGTAGAGCACGATGAATCTCTTTTAGAACTTCAGCGACGCTCCAGCCCTTTCCTACAAAATATTTATCGTTACTGATAGCTTCAGCTTTTTCTCTTACTCTGTCTATTTTCTTAAGTAATTCTGAGTTGTGAAGACCATTCTCTTTTTTTGTATCAAGAATAACTTCCATTGTGACAGAACCTTTAAGCTTGCTGTCTACTACCTCGGTAGCTATCCTGATTGGAGCATCTTTTTTTTGCCAGCTAAGAGGGTCGTGCTTCAACTCAAGCTGAGATGCACTATACAAAAACACAACAAATACAATAGCCGTAACAGCAACTATTTTTTTAGCGTGATAAATACTGAAATTTGCTATAGCAATTAGAATTTTATCCATTTTTGCAGAGTTGTTCTTATGTGTCTCTTTGGCTTTTTTTATAGGCAATGCAACAAGCATAGCTGGCAGCAGTACAATTGTATTGACTAAAGCCAACATGATACCTACTGCTCCAAATATACCCAAATCTGCTATGGGTGCAATCTCTGCTGAACTAAATGACAAAAGTCCTGCCGCAGTTGTTAAGGATGTCATAATTATTGGCAGTCCTGAGTGTCCTAACGCAAATATGACAGCTTCGTTTTTTGACTCACTGCTATTGAAATGCTTAAAAAACATTGCCAAAAGATGAACTGTAGCCCCGATACTCACGGCTAATAAAAATGATGGGAGTATTTGAGTCGGTACAGATATAGGTGTGCCAGTCATTGCCATAAGTCCAACAGTGCTCAATAAAGATACAAGAACTATAAACAAGGGAAGTAAAACACCGCTGACTCTTCGAAATACCACAAATAAAAATATTGCTATTATCAGAAGAACAAGCTTGATAAACTTTTGCATATCAGACTGCATAGATTTTTTTGTATTGTCATTTACCGCAAGTGAGCCAGCTATAAAAACATCAAAATTATCCCCAGTAAATTTCTCGGCAATAGCCTTAGCTGCTCTAACCATCTCACTTTTAGATTTATCTGATATAAATTCCGGTTTTTCTTGTTTTGTTTTACTTTCACTAAACCCTTCAAGTGCATTTAAATTCGAAGAACCTTCATATGCGTTAGGCTCAAGTATAATAGTTGCTAGAGTATTGTCACTATTTAAAAGAAGGTTTTTATACATTACACTGGTTGTAGCCAGCCTTTTTAACAAAGCCAACTCTTGTGCATTTTGAGGCATGTTTTCAACCAAGTCTTCAACAATAAGCCTGTCACCATCGCCTCTTGTATTTCTTGCATTAATAAGTGAGTTTATGTCTGTCAGGTGCGGGATGTTGTTTTGCAACTCTACATGTAACTCTTTGAATCTCTCTAAAAACTTAATATCAAAGATATCTTTAGTCCTAACAACGACCATAATTCGTTCATCTTGACCAAACTGCTCTTTAAAGGCTTCGTATTTGACTAATGCCGGATCTTCATGGTGTAAAAACCCTTCGGTTGATGTGTCAATGGTGATTTTTGGTATGTTTGAAATAATTGCAAAACTTGCAAGCAACATAAATAAAATGATTTTTTTTGGATGAAGAGTTATTTTTTTTCCGAGTTTTTCCAATAAAGCTTCGGTTTTTGTACGCCAGTTCATGACACTCCTTGTGATTTTAGTACTGAATTATATTGATTTTTTGTGTAGTAAGCGTGTTAATGGGTTAATTGTTTATATTTGCAAATGCCATATTAATAGCACTTGCGTTTTTGATAACTACTAATCTTCTTCAGTGAATCCAAAATCTTCTTCTTCACTACCTTTTTGAGCCTCTAAAATATCATCTATCAGCTCCTTACACTCATCTTCGTCTATGTCTCCATGCACTATATCTTCTAAAACATCTTGCAGGTCAGCTTTGAATTCACGTAGCTCCTCTATCTCTTCTTTTGCGTCCTCATTAGCTTCTTTACTGTCAGCAATTTCTGCAAAAATTTCATCTAATCTCTCATCAAGATCAGGTATAACACTCTTTGTAATCAACTCTTCTAATTTTTCTGCATAAGACATATCTGTTTTCCTTAAATAATTTACAATATAATACTTAAAAATAATAAACTAGTAGGTTAAAATGAACTTTTATGCGCTAATAATTGGAACTGAAATTTTAAACGGACGAAGAGTTGACAAACATTTTGAATTCTTAAAAAATGAACTTAACAAATACGGACATGAACTTTTTGCTTCATTTATAATCAAAGACGACAAAGAGCTTATTAAAAACATATACAAACTTATAATGAATGATAAAAAATCTGTTATGTTCTCATTTGGAGGGATAGGTTCAACTCCGGACGATTTAACAAGAGCTATTGCAGCAGATGTTTTCACATCAAAGCCGCTCTTTAGACACAAGCAGTTTGAAAAAGACATAATAAATAGATTTGGCGATGAAGCGTATCCGCATAGAATACACATGTCGGATTTGCCTCAAAACTCAGACTTATTATTTAACCCTGTAAACAACATGTCAGGATTTTCTCTTGAAGATAGATATTTTTTTGTTCCTGGCTTCCCACAAATGGCACATCCTATGATAAGCACGGTTATTAGCACTCTCTTTAATAACTCAGCAAAAAAGTACAGACTGACTCTCCTCGCTCAAACCAGTGAAAACACACTTATATCTATTATGAAAGAGATCCCTGAAGATATAGAACTCTCATCTTTGCCCATGCTTGGTAAATCAAATATATCAGTAGAAATATCACTATGCTCTACAGATAAGCTACATGTAGAAAAATATTTCAAGCTTTTTACAGACTTTTTATCAAACTCCAATATTACATATAATTTAATTTAATATTTTATTTGTCGATTTTTAGAAATAAGTAAAAATCAGGGAAATTTATCATGTTAATTTGGTTATTGGTATTATTATTGCTGACACTATCCATATATATTGTTTATAGATTTGCTTTCTTTGAAAAAAAAGAGGAAGAGACAAAGATAAACAATCATTTTACATTTAAAATTTAAGAGGTAAAAGATGGCTATTGTTAGAAATAACTATGTTTTTAAAGGACACAAATCACTACTTGGAAGTAAGTTTGTAACCTATGGAGAGTTGGAGCTTCCAGTAAGATATGAGATTTTTGCTCAATCTAAAAATGGTTTTGACTGGGGACATACAGGGCCGGCCGCTAGACAGTTGGGCTTTTCAATACTATGTCAACTTAGCGATGAAGATTTTGCAAGAGAGAATGCACTAAAGTTTACTCACGATATTATTAGAGTATTTACAAGAGATTGGGTTATGAGTGCTTCTGATGTATTAAACTGGATAAATAAAAATACCGCCGAAACAGAATGCACAATAGAAAATGAACCTGCAAACATAGTCTCTTCAGAAGTAAAAAAAGAAGTAAAAAAAATCACAAAGAGAACAAAACAAAAAACAAACGTTGTTAAAGATATTTGCAACGAGCTTCAAATAACTCAAAAAAACCTTGCACAAATTTTAGAAGTGCCCGAAGGTACAGTAAGCAGTTGGGCTGTTAAAAATGAAATACCTAGATTAGGTAAAAAAGCAATTGAATTTTATATTCAGAGCCAAAAAAATCAGCATATCATAGAGGGCTATAAAAGCTTTGCAAAGCTACTGCACGCCTCCTAGATTACAAAGAGCTATTTTCAAGTAGCTCCAGTACTTTGTTCTTTTTCATTTTTCTTGCAAAATCTGCCACACCCCACCCCTTGGAGTCAACCGCATTTTTGTCGGCACCCTCTTGCATAAGAAGTTTTAAAATTTCTATTCTTCCATAACAAGCTGCTGCCATCATAGGGGTAAATCCACTTCTCCTGTGTGTCTTGTTTACATCTATTCCATCAGATATTAAATATTTTACTATTTCTATATTGCCGTATGTAATGGCTACTTCAAAGATGCTAACACCCTCTTCGTCAAAATCATATATATCCGCGCCACTCTCGATAAGCAGCATTATCAAATCCATATCACAATGATGTCTAAACGACATAGCTAACACAGACTCCTCATGCTCATCGGCTTCATTAACATCAGCACCATCTCTTAGATATTTTTTTACACCTAAGTAGTCATTATTTTTTAAAAATTGTATCCATTTATCCATAATGAAAGTATATATAAATAAGTATTAGTAAAGTTTTAATATACTTGCATAAATAATTTAGCAAAGAGAGAACTTATGGAACTAATTCAAACAACGGATGCCTTTAAAGCATTAATAGAAAATATCAAATCATCAACTAAAGGATACAAAGATCCTCTTGCATTTGGTATTTGTAGAGTAGATTTAGGACAACTCAATATTGAGAAATCTCTTCAGGCAACTTACCCTATAATTAATTGGAATGAGAATTTCGGCAGTGCGGCTATTTTCATAAAAGCTTTATTTGAACAAGGTATTGAAGTTGACTTTAATGAGAGCGAGGTTGTTTGTAATATTAACGCTGCTTTTTTAAGAAACTGTCTAAATGCTTTTACACCTTATTCTGATGAAGCTTATGGCGATGCTCATAAAAACATTCAAGTTGTGTCTGCACTTTACAACCAAATAATGAATAGCGGCTCTTTAGAGGGTGAGTTTAAAATTACATTTATTTTTGCTGATGAAGCGTTAAAAAGCGTAGAAGCTTCTTATCTAAAGCTATATGCATTATCACAAGCTAAAGTTGAGCTCAGAAGTATTAACCTAAATGGTGCCTTTGGCGTACTTCCAAATCTTGCTTGGTCAAATGGTCAACCAATTGAACTTGACTATCTTCGTGAATTCGAAATTGAATTGAAATTATCAAATGAGTACCCGCATATTGACTTTGTAGATAAGTTTCCAAGATTTTTACAACACATTATTCCTGCTGACAATACTCGTATTTTAGATACTTCTAAAGTTAGATTTGGTGCTCAACTAGCAGCAGGCACAACTGTTATGCCGGGGGCTTCTTATGTGAACTTTAATGCTGGCACAACTGGTCCGGTTATGGTTGAAGGGCGTATTTCCAGCTCAGCTATTGTTGGCGCAGGCAGCGATGTTGGCGGTGGTGCTTCTATCCTTGGTGTTCTTAGTGGAACGGATGGAAATCCTGTCTCTATAGGTAAAAACACACTTTTAGGTGCAAACTCTACATGTGGAATACCTATGGGTGACGGCTGTATTTTAGATGCAGGCGTAGCAATTTTAGAAGGTACTAAAGTTAAAATATATTCTAAAGAACTCCCTAAAATTAAAGAGGTTAACAACAATCTTACTCTTGATGGTGAAATCTTTAAGGGTAAAGATTTAGCAGGACTTAACGGCATACATTTTAGACAAAACTCTATGACAGGTGAGCTAACTGCTTCACGTTCAACAAGAGAGATTAAACTAAATGCGGATCTTCATTAGGTAGCTATTTTTTTAGCTAACATGTAGTATAATTAGGGATACCAAAAGGAGTTAATATGAGTATATCAAGTAATATGTCATCGATACAATCTCATCAGACCATGATGAACACGACTGCAAATAATGTAGCAAATGTTAATTCAGATGGGTTTGTTCCTAGTAGCACTAGAATGTCAAGTGATAACGGTTCTGTTTTGGCAAACAATCGCAAAGCTGATAATACCGACTCTACAAAAAGTCAAACAGATTTGGCAAAAGAGATTCCGGATCAGATTATTGCGCAGAATGCAACTGCCGTGAATGTTACAGCAATAAAAACGCAGGATGCTATGTTTGGTTCACTTTTAGATATTAAAGCATAATATCTAAAAGGCGTCTTGTGTCAGGATGTTCATGCTTTTTAAATTTTTCAGTATCTCTGCTTCTTCGTCATAATTTTCTTGATTTTTGCCGAGTCTCAGAGTACTGAAAATTGGTTTTCCTATTATTACCCTTCCTTCAACACCGTCTTTTTTAGTTTTTATCCCCCAAGTATTATGAAACACAATGACTTCATCATTATAAGTTCCTACATACAAAACTATATGTCCTTTTTTATACAGAAGTGTCTCAAATGCTATACCCTTATCTTTAATAAGCTTAATCTTGTCATCATCACTCATCCCATTAAAAGCTATAACTTTTCCTATCTTGCTTTGTTGGTAAGAGTTTCTTGGTAGCCATATACCAAATGGAGCAAACATATCTCTGAGCATGGAAGAACAATCTCTTTGCTCATACATTCCGCCCCAACCATAATTTGTTTTTGATACTTCTCTAACTATTTCGCCTAAATTGTTTTGATTTAAGCTTATCACACCTCTACTTGCTATATCTTTTGATATTATAGATTCTGTAAAAAGTGGCTTAGAATCTTTATATGATGAAATTGTTAAGATTGTATATGCGTTGTCACTCTGTGAAATCAAGGCAAACATCATCCCAAGTCTTGATTTAAAAAGAAATCTTCCATCTATGGTGTATATAGGAACATTCTCTTTGGTAATTTGTATCTGTTGTGCTTTTTGCCAAATATCTGCATCATTATCACCCAAGATAACAATATCAGATGTTTTGACCCAGCCTGAGGCAAAACTACTTAAAACATATACCCACTCCATATCTTTAGAATAATGTGAAATAAAAAGCGGTTTATTTGCATGTACTGTGCTATTTTGCATGTAGTCAAATGGAAATCCCTCTCCGGCAAGCGTTGGGTCTAGGAGTAAAGGTCTAATGGTCGGAAAAGCCCTTATATTTGTCTCTCTCAATGTCACTGCTTTTAAATTAACAGTAGCATATGCACCGAAATTTGCACTCTCTAACATATTGTCAAAAAACTCTTGTTTTAATGGCTGAAGATTTTCTCCATAGCTCTGCTCAGCTTTATATAAAAAAAACGGCCACTTAGCAGATTCTACATCTTCTTTTGGTTTATCAATATTCCATACACTGAAATAACTACTCTCATATTTTTCTTGTACATCATATTTTAATATACTACTGTTTATGTTTTTTAGAAAATAATCCACATCTTGCGGAATATTTTTCAAGTCATGAATCTCTGTGTCTTTTTTAGGTAAAACAAGTTTTATATTGACACTTTTATTTTCATCTAGAACCAAAGGCTCTTGTGGTTCTAATTTCTGCGTAGAACAAGCTGTAAAAAGCAATACGAATAAAACTATATAAATATATTTCAATGACATAACCTTTTAATCAACCTCACCAAATCTACTCACAACTCTACCAATAACTTCAATTTCTTCAGGCTCAAGAGTTTGCGTTGAATATACTTCATTATCGGATATTATATCTATTTTTCCATCTATTCTTCGAACTACCCTCTTTATAAATAAACCAGCTTCTGTTCTTATTGTAAAGATTCCGCCTCGCTTAATGTCAGTTTTACTTCTGTTTATAAAAACTATATCGTTGTAGCTAAAAGTTGGCTCCATTGAGTCACCGCTTACATTTATGGCTTCTATATGTTTTAATTCTCTCTCTCCGCCTAGCATCATTGCAAATGCGTGCGGTATCTCTATCTCTTGAGCATCTTCTGTGTCAGAATCTGCTCCACCGCCGGCAGAAGCATTTATGTCACTAAAGTATTTAACCATAAAAAATTTGTTTGTTGCATCAACAAGACTCTCAGGAGATTGTCCATAGAGCATCCAGTTAATTGAAATAGATTTTGTTGCACAAAAATCAAGAAGCTCACCGAAAGGTATTTTATTTCTTTTTTTCATTGTTGCAAAATTCATCTGACTTACACCTAAGGTATCGGCTACATCTTTGTCAAATATTTTCCTGCCGCTAAACTCAGCAGATATAATACTTTTAATCTCTTCAACAATTTCTAAAAAACTTTTCATTTCGCTCTCCTGTAATTTTTACAATTATAATACTATTTTTCATTTTAGTCAAAGAAAATATGACAAAATGCAATATTTATTATTTTTATTTGAAAATATGTGTAGTATTTGAGAATAAATAAAAGGATTAGAAATGGCAATTATCGTAAAAAATGCACAAAGTTTACTTGATAGATTTGAAAATAGCGTAGAAATATGGGCTAGAAAAGTTTTTTAGAAGTTACTATCTTATTTGACTGATATATCTTCGCTGACTTTTTTCTCCTGAGCTTCTCTATCTGCTTCTCTTTGCGCTGATTTATTTTTATGGTAACCGCTAAAAACAAATACAAGAAATAATACAAATAATGCAACCATTATTCCATTAACAACTGGATTCATATATTTTCCTTAAATGTACTATACGTTTGTCTTATGGCATCATAAAGAACAATGCCTGTGCTTATGGCTAAGTTCAGGCTTCGACCCTCTTTAGTCATTGGAATTGTAATATTTTGCTCTTTATAAGCATTTAAAATATTCTCAGGAATTCCTGCTGTCTCACTTCCAAAAAATATAAAATCACCATCTTTAAATTTTGCCTCAAAGTACGGTTTATCTGTTTTCGTAGTTGCAAAATATGCATTATCCGTTATCTTATTCTCAAGAAAAAACTCGTCTATATTCTCCCATACATGTAGCTCTAACTTTTCCCAGTAATCAAGCCCTGCACGCCTAACTGCTTTTTCATCTATGTCAAATGCTATTGGCTTTATGATATGTAAAGCTGCACCCGCGTTAACGCAAAGACGACCTATAGCTCCCGTATTGTTTGGTATTTGCGGATTTACGAGCACTATGTTAAACAAATGATACTCCCGAAGTTGATTTTACTATATATAAATTCATTATATTAGTATGTTAAAAAATTACAGTTCTGTTGGCATATACAAATATTCTGTCTTCCAATGCCAATTTAAGAGCGCGTGAAAGAACTACTTTTTCCACATCTTTACCTGAGCGTTGCATGTCTCTCCAACCATAAGCATGGTCTACATGTATTACCTCTTGTGCAATAATCGGTCCCTCATCAAGGTTATTATTTACAAAGTGTGAAGTGGCACCAATAATCTTTACACCTCTGTCGTAAGCCTGTTTGTAAGGATTTGCTCCTATAAAGGCAGGCAAAAAAGAGTGGTGAATATTGATTATTCTATCAGCATAAACTTCAACAAATCTAGGAGTTAAAATTCTCATATACTTTGCCAAAACAATATAGTCTATATCTTTAAACTCTGCCAAACATTCAAGTATTTTATTTTCATGTTCTGCCCTGTCTAAATCTACATGTGAAACTGCCATGAAAGGAATGCCAAACTTAGTGACTAAAGACTCTAAATCACTATAGTTAGATACTACAGCTAAAATATTTGCTTCAAGCTCACCTGCTTCATGACGAATCAATATATCACCTAACGCATGCATCTCTTTTGTAGCCATTATTACTATATTTTTCTTCTTAGGCGCTATCACTTTGATATTTGCACTAGAGGGGAGAACCTTTTTTAATAAGTCATAAAGTATATCTAGGTCGATATCTCCATCAACAACACTTCTCATAAAAAATTTATTATTCTCTTTATCAACAAACTCATTATTTGATAGTATGTTTAAATCATTATTATAAAATACAGTGGATACTTTATGAACAAGCCCTTTTTCGTCATAAGCATCTATAAGAACCCTATACTTACTCATTTACTTTTCCCCTTTTTCAAGCTCTAGTACTCTTTTATCAAGGGTAACTAAAACATATTCCAAGAAGTTAAGCGTCATATCAACTTTTGCCTCAATATTGGTGTTGTTTGGTGCTTGAAAACCCTCAAAAAGAACTAGCAATCTCTCTCTCATTGAAGTTAAAAAATTTATCTCATCACTAGAGTTTTTCTCTCCAAAATATTCACTCTCATCTTCTTCGTACACTTCTTCTTTTTTTTTTAGTTTAATTTGAAAATTATTTATAGGTTTTGTATCACTTTTATCAGAACCTACATCTTCCATCTCAGCTAAAGTTGAGAGTATTACATCTTTTAATTCCATAACTTCAATAACCACCTTTCAAATTCGTTAAACTCTACTTCAGAATCCAATTTTAAAAAAAAGCCCTTCATTTGAGTGTTTACATTTAAAAACTTTTTTCTCATACCAGATAATCTTCTTATAGCAATTTTTGCATCACTATTAGAAGGGTCTTTTTTTAAAATTTCTTTGTAAATTTCAAGGGCTTCTTCTTTAAGTCCCTGAAGTTCGTAAATATTAGCTAAGGTTAATGTTTTCATCTAGCCGCATAATTAGCAATAATAGAACCCATTTCACTTGTAGAACAAACCTCTTTTGCATCATACTGCGCCAAGTCTTTTGTTCTATAGCCCTCTTTCAGTGCTCTTTTTACAGCGTTGTCTATTTTATCTGCTGCATCAATTTCACCAAGAGCATATCTAAGCATCATAGACGCAGAAGATATCGTAGCGATTGGATTTGCTATACCTTGACCTGCGATATCTGGAGCAGAGCCATGAATAGGCTCATAAACACCTATTCTAGCTCCAACAGATGCAGACGGTAAAAGACCGATAGAACCTGAGAGCATACTAGCCTCATCACTTAAAATATCACCAAAAATATTTCCTGTAAGCATTACATCAAACTGTCTTGGATCACGAATCAGTTGCATTGCAGCATTATCTACATACATGTGACTTAGCTCAACCTCAGGGTACTCAGTTGCAACCTCAGTAACCACATCTCTCCATAATTGAGAAACATCTAAAACATTTGCCTTATCAACAGAACAAACTCTCTTACTTCTAGTCATTGCAATTTTAAATGCCTGATGAGCGATTCTAACTATCTCTTCACGAGTGTAAACCATGGTATTCCAACCTTTGTCCTCTGTGCGACCTTTTGGTTCACCAAAGTAGATACCACCAATAAGCTCGCGAACAACCATCAAATCAACGCCTTCAACAACGCTTGCCTTTAGTGATGAAGCATTTATTAGTTCATCATAAACAACAGCAGGACGAAGATTTGCATAAACACCTAGCTCTTTTCTAAACCTTAGAAGACCGCTTTCTGGGCGTTTTTCACGAGGTAGAGAATCCCACTTAGTTCCACCTATTGCACCAAAAAGGACAGCATCACTGTTTAATGAAATATTTATAGTCTCTTGAGGAAGCGGGTCGCCAGTTATATCATAAGCACAGCCGCCCATTAAAGCCTCTTCGTATTCAAAATCAAAGTCGTAGCAAGATGCCACAGCATCTAAAACTTTTACAGCCTCATCTATTATCTCTGGGCCGATACCGTCACCTTTAATAAGTGCTATTTTATATGTTTTCATCATTTGCTCTCCTGAG
Source organism: Candidatus Sulfurimonas baltica (assembly GCF_015265455.1). Taxonomy (NCBI): domain Bacteria; kingdom Pseudomonadati; phylum Campylobacterota; class Epsilonproteobacteria; order Campylobacterales; family Sulfurimonadaceae; genus Sulfurimonas; species Candidatus Sulfurimonas baltica. Next base: position 1,320,808 of record NZ_CP054492.1, read on the forward strand.
CTTTTATTTCATTTTGTGCAAAGTTCATAAGTCCGCCTGCATCTATAAGTTCTTGCATAAATTCTGGAATCGGTGTGAAACTATAAGTTTTATTTGTAGTTTTGTTTGTCACAGTTCCATTATTCATATCTACACTAACTTCATCACCCTCAGATATTTCAGCACTCTCTTTAAGCTCAAAAATTGGAAGACCCATATTAAAAGAGTTTCTATAAAATATTCTTGCGAAAGTTGGAGCAATCACTGCTGCGACACCAGCTGCTTTAAGTGCTATTGGGGCGTGTTCACGTGAGCTTCCACAACCAAAATTATCACCTGCTACTATTATATCACCAACTCTCATCTTGTTTACGAACTCTGGGTCAGCATCTTCCATTACGTGCTTTGCCAACTCCTCTGGTACTGAAGTGTTAAGATAACGAGCCGCTATGATTAAATCTGTGTCAACATCTTTGCCGAATGTCCAAACTTTACCATCAATATTTGCTTTTTGCATTATGAAAATCCTATATTTTTTATATTGTATCTCTAAATAATTTTGCGATTATAGCCAAATTGTGATTGTAGTTTTATAAAGTGCTTTCTAGCAATGCTTGATCAATGAATATTTTAACATCCGACTTTGTAATACTTTCTCTTTCATATAGAACATTTTCAACTTTATTTATTACTTTTAAAAGTGACTCTAATAAAATTTTAGTCTCTGCATAAAGCCTGCCCATCATTATTTCTTGCTCTTTATCTTTAGCAATTAAAGATACGCCCATGCCATATTCTTGAAGCATTTTATTTACAATCTCTTTTGCTTCGTCTAAATCAACTTTCGCACTACTTGCATGTTCGTTAAACTTAATCCCACAGGCAACCATTCCAGCCAGCAACATCTTAACTCTTGACTCTAATTCATGTTTAATCAATGGGTCATCGGTTCTAGGAGTTAATTTCTCACTGGATAACATAAGTTTTTCAAAAGGAAGGTCAAAATATGTAGCACACACAACCTTAGCAGCCTGATATGTAACGCGATACTCTTTTTGTATCTCACTAAGCATCTGAAGCTTTTTCTTTCCAAACATAACCTTGTCTTTTACATGATGAAAATGTTCAATAGTAACTTGAAAGTCATGCTGTCTTATCGAAAGAAGTGCTGCTTCATTTACTAATGTAGCTAAAGATGCGCCATTAAATCCAACTGTCATATTTGCTATTGCCTTAATATCCAACTCATGTGGAATTTGAGCTAAATACTTAGATAAGATAGATTCCCTTTCCCTCTTTGTCGGAAGCTCAACAAAAATTCTTCTGTCAAATCTACCTGCGCGAAGGAGTGCTGAGTCTAAGACATCTATCTTGTTTGTAGCAGCTATTACAATCACTCCGCTGGAGTTTTCAAAACCATCCATCTCTGTTAGAAGCTGATTTAGAGTTGCTTCTCTTTCGTCATTTCTTTGCCCATCTCTAGTTTTACCAACTGCGTCTATTTCATCTATAAACACAATAGATGGGGAGTTATTTTTGGCGGCGCTGAAAAGCTCATGAACCCTTTTTGCACCCATTCCTACATATATTTGCACAAATGAAGCACCGCTTTGATAGTAAAATGGGACACCTGCCTCATTAGCAACTGCTTTAGCAATCATAGTTTTGCCTACGCCTGGAGGACCAACCAAAAGGACACCTCTTGGCATTCTTGCACCAAAAGTTTTATACCGCTTTGGATTTTTCATAAAATCAATAATCTCTTCAAGCTCTATTTTAACGTCAGTGATTCCACCAATATCATTAAATGTCACATCACTTCTTGTTGACTCTATTGGTCTTGTTGACTCGTAAGCGGAAGCAGATAAATCTTTTTGAGAATCTCCACCTATCCTTAGTGAGCTTTTTTTAAGCCATCTAAATATCAAGCTACCAAAACCTAAAAATAGAACTAAAAAAAGTAGATATACAATTATATTTGAACCACTATCAACTTCTACTTTGTAATCAATAAACATCTTAGGAGTCACTTGAGATGATGCTATTTTATAAAAATCCTTATCTGTTTTAAGATAAACATAATCTTTAGAGACAACTACTTTTTTAACCAAACTGTTCTCTAAGATTTCAGTTGCATAACCTAGAGTTATTTTATCTGCATTATCCCTAAGCATTGCAAATAGAACTAAGATAATCACCAAAAAAGCTGATGCGTAAAGGGCTATTCTGTTTGATTTAGACTCTAGCATAATTAAACTCCTCTTTTATTTTATAATCTTTAATACTTAGCCAATTGCCAACAAGATCTTCATCTGACTCTACAGATATTTTATTAAAATGTTGGTCATACCCAATATAGAGGCCATCTTTTTCATTCTCTATTAAAACTTCTAATTCACTGCTAAAAGCTTTTCTAAATTCTAGATTTTTTGCTTTTACAACCGACTCTAATTCGTGCAATCTATCTTTTGCCACTTTACCATTAACTTCTGGCTTCATTATAGCAGATGGTGTGCCGTCTCTTTTTGAGTATGTAAAAGCATGAAGATGTGTAAGCGGTAAATCTTTTACATTTCTCATAGCCTCATTCCAAAGTTGTTGGCTCTCACCAGGATGACCTGTAATAAAATCAGTTCCAATTGCAAAGCCTTTTGAAGCCAAGAACTCAAATAGTTCTCTATCTTGCTTGTAAACATTTCTTCTGTTCATATGTTTTAACATCTGCTCAGATGTGTGTTGCAGAGCTATATGCAGATGTCTTTCAAGCCAAGGCTCATTAAGTATCTCTTTAAATTCATCAGTTATCTGGATTGGTTCAACACTCCCCAGTCTTATCCGTCTAACACCTCGAATTTGAGATATTTTTTTCATAAGTTGTGCAAGAGAACTATTTGTTTTTTGACCATAACTCCCAACATTGGTGCCAGTTAAGATAAATTCACCAAAACCGTTTAGAGCAAGCCTTCTGATTTGTTCTAGTATTCTACCCTCATCCATACTTCTTGCATCACCGCGGACAAATGGGATAATACAGTAAGAACAGCGAAAATTACACCCCTCTTGAATTTTTATAAATGCCCTGCTCATACCTACAAAATCATCAACAACTGCTTCATCAATATGGTTCAAGTCACCAGGTTCATAAAAAGGTTTATCTTTGCTCAGCATTGAATCTATTTTCATTTTTTCACTTTGACCAAACACCCCTTGCACTCTCCCTTGAGAGAGTAGTTTTTCGCCTTTTGTATGTGCACCGCAACCTGTTAAAAAAACTTTAGCGCCACTGCTTTTTTCTACATGTGAGAGATATGAACGAACATGAGAATCGGCTCCGTTAGTTACAGTACATGAATTTATAACAACAACATCAGCTTCACTTTCAATCTCCGTAACATCATAATCTTGCATTGCACTCATCATAACTTGAGAGTCATAAAGATTAGTTCTGCAACCAAAAGTTTTAAAATAGACCTTCTTTTTCATTTATACAACTTCATTTTCATCAAAAGGCGGTTTTTTTCTGGCTGTTTCTACATGTAGTTTTTGAGTAGGATATGCAATAGTAATATCATCTTCAGCATTAAAAGCATCAACTATTTCAATAGATATAACACTTCTTAAAGTAAGAGTTGCATAAGCATTTGTTAAATACCATGAGTCAATAGATACGCCGTTTGTTTCAATAAATGAAAAAATTCTAGGCTCAACATTTGTATTTTTAAGACTATATTGATTTCTTAATTTATTTAACTGTTTTCTTGTTATATCCGTATACCCCTTAGAGTATTTTTTAGTTATCTCTTTACAGATATGCATTGCTTTTTTATGATTTGAATCAAATGATATAGTAATATGTACACCATCCCAAACAGTCTTTAGTGTGCTGTGGGTGTAGTTTGCAATCATTCTCGTAAAAACATAGTTGTTTGGTACAAAAATAATTCTTCCGGCTCTTCTATTTTGCATAACAGATGTCAGCGTAATATCTTCAAGTATCGTCATACGAAGAAGAGATATATCCATAACGTCACCAACATACTTCATTCCGTCCATATCTACACGTATTCTATCGCCAACGTGTATGCTCCCACCAAATACTATAACAAGCCATCCCAAGATGCTCATAAACCAATCTTTCATGGCAATAGCTATACCTGCAGAGGCAAATCCAAGTATGGTTACCAAGTATGCTACATTCTCAATATAATTAAAGAATAGAATTAAAATAATTAGCGTAAAATTAGTAAATGTGATAATTTTATTTGCAGTATAAAATCGTTCATTGTCTGTTATGTATTTTTTAATAACTAATTTAAGCAAGAAAAATATAATAAATACAACTAAAACGATAACGCCTATTCTTACAATTTTTAGCATTTGAACTTCAATATCTTTATTAATCTTTATCTCTATGATTTCCAATCTTTTTTGATAAACTTCAGAAGTCACACTCATAGTATCTAAAGCAGTCTCAAATCTCTCCAGCTGCTTTGATTTTTTCTTGGCATCTTCTTTATATTTGCCATCAGTATCTATAGTGTCTATCTCTTTATAGATGAATATTTGCGATCTCAGCAGAGATATCAATTCACTTAACTCCTCTTTTTGCAGCACATAATCACTGTAATCTTTTTCCATTGTTTTAATCAAAGAAATACCAGTAAAAATATCAAATGGGTTTGTTATAACTACCGTTTCATCAATAGTAGGGGGAGTTAAAATATTTGCAAAAGGAGAACTGTCTTTTTTCTTTAGTTTTTCTATTTGAGATGTTAAAATTTTCTCTTTTGACACAAGTGCATCCAGCTCATCTTTTTGAGCAACAGATATCTTTCTAATTCTTTGTAAAAAATTTATTCTTTTTTTAATCTTTTCTAGGCTTTCTCTAACGTCTAAAGATGTTAGATATGAGGCATAACTTTTCATCCAAACACTATCTTTATTCTCTATATTTGCCTCTATATTCTCTAACTCTAAAACATATTCAGCTATTTTTTCTTTTCTAAGATCCTCTTTTTCAAGCTCTATTTTTTTAAGCTCCTGCTTATCTGCAGCAATATTTTTTTCTGTATCCACAGCAAACAGTAAAGATGAAGTTAATAAAAAATAAAATAATAATATTTTCATTAAGATTCTCCAAACTTGTTTAAAACACACATTATTGTCCCTGCATCTACCTTGTCTGTAATAGTTACATCACCAATTCCAATAGGGATAATAAATGTTATCGAAGAGTCTGAACTCTTTTTGTCTAAAAAAAATGCTTCATAAAAGCTATGGGAATTTTCAATTTTATATGAAGTGGGTAAATTGTATTTTTCTAAAAGTACTTTTATGCGAGCAGCCTCTTTTTCATTCATTAGATTCATTTTGACAGCTATCTCATTTGCCATTACCATTCCTATGGCTACAGCTTCACCATGCAAATACTTTTTGTATTTAGTTTCATTTTCTATCACATGTCCAAAAGTATGACCATAGTTAAGAGCAGCGCGTATTCCATGTTCTTTTTCATCTTTAGTCACAACATCTGCTTTTGTTGATACAGCTTGTTTTATTACTTCTTGTAAGATTTCATGGTTATTAAGATCAGCTACCTCTAAAAATTCAAAAAAAACTTTATTAAATGTTACAGCCATTTTAACTATTTCAGCAACACCAGCACTAAACTCACGAGATGGAAGTGTTGCTAAAAAATACGGGTCAATATATACAGCTTTTGGTTGATGAAATGCTCCAACAAGATTTTTTCCATATTTGTTATTCATTCCGGTTTTCCCGCCAACGCTGGCATCAACCTGAGAAAGAAGAGTTGTAGGAATTTGAATAAAATCTATCCCTCTTTGGTATATGCTTGCTGCAAAACCTGTCATATCTCCGATAACACCGCCTCCAAAAGCAATCAAGAGGGACTTACGATTAAAACGATTTTCAAATAGTGACTCTAAAATAAGATCTATACTCTCTTGATTTTTATACTCTTCCCCATCTTTCAAAGTCACTACATGTAACTCTTTTGCAGAAACTTTTTTCAGCAAATATTCTAAATGAATGGCTGAGACCGTTTCATTGGTTACTATTGCTACTTTTGTCTCAAAATGAAGTGTCGGGAGTGTGTCAATTGTTATGTTATAGGAGTTGTCAACAACTTTTTTAAGAGCTATATTTACTTGCATTATTTATCCAGATTTATTTATTATATAATTGGATATATAATACTTAAAACAAACTAATATTTTGATAAATTTTTATATCAAATCTGAACAGGAATAAAAATCTGATGATAATCATCAAGTTTGTGGTATAGTCTTTCGCTGTCTGTAGAGAAAATAGAGTAAATTCGTCTTTTAGTCAACTTTCTTGTAAACGGCAGAAGATGAATAAAATCATCTTTTTGTTTTAAAACTTTAATAGGATTTTCACTCTCTTTTATAACTTTAATATTCTTTGAAAAGATTGTTGATAAATTGTAATAGTGCTCAATTACCTGCTCTTTTGCCTCTTGGTGTTCATTTAAATAGTTATAAAGCTCTATGTTAAAGTTCATTTGCTCAGATATATCAAATATTGTAGATGAAATTTTTTCTATATCACGATTATCACTTAAAATTATAACTGCATCTTTGACTGAAGAAAAAGTTTTATCAGCAATTTTAAGGACAGGAACATGTGCTTCATAGAGAGTCTGTCTAATACTATAGTTTTTAAACATCTCCTTTGGCACAATAACCAATCCCACATGGTATGTTTTTATATCACTAAAAAAATTCTCTTTTAAATTTAGACTATTGTAGTCTATGTCTATCGTAATATCATCATTCACATACTCTTTAATCTTCCAAATGACAGATATGTTATTTGGATTCACTATTTTTATAAAAAGCTTTTGATGTAATTTTTCATATGCAAAAATCGCCATTTTTACAAAATTTTCTATAGTTTTTAGATTTACAATGTTCATATCAATATAGACATAAATATTAGATCCGAATGGTTCTGGAAATTGCCCAAGTTCCCTCTTGATAGCACGATAAACTGACTTTAAAACTGTTGGCTCTCCAACCAGTAGGAGCAAATCATTCGGCTGAATCATTCTGCGGCGATTTGGCATAACTAGCTTTCTGTTTCTGTAAATTGCCACTATTCGCCAATTCTTTTGCTCAATAACACCTATATGCCTATACACAAATGAGCTTCCAAACGGAACCAATACCTCCATTATCTCACCCTCGCCTATTCCGACATTTTGGGCAATGACCGGTACATTTGGCAAATAATCAAGAAGTCTTGATGCTAAAATTTCATTTGAGTTTATTAAAACAACATTTGGATCCTCATTGAGTAAATTCCATCTGTTTAAAACAATAACTCTAAGTTGTTTTTTGATAGTTCTGATATTTTTAATTGTATTTTCAACATCAAGTTGATTTTCCATAGCAATAATAACTTGAACAAAATCCATTTTCAGAAGATTTGAAAGTTTGTATAAACTTGTTGAATCAAACTCATAAAATTTAAAACGTTTTGGATTTACATCTTTATACTCTTTTGCTTTTCTTTGAACAACATAATATATATTTTCACTTGTATAAGTGTCAATTGTCCTGCGTATGAAATGTTCACCAACATCTCCATCGCTTATAATTAAAATTTTTTTCATATGTAATTCTTATTTAAATATTTTAAAAAAGCTCAAAATCATCTTCATCTTGCTGAGAGACTTCTTTTTTCTCAAATATTGACTGCAATTGCAAACAAGAGCTTAAAAGTGATGAGTCAAGATAATGAACATCATTTGCTTCTATTTTTATAAATATATTATTTCTCCATTCTCCTATATCATCTAAGAGAAGCATAAATAAAAGGGCAAACTTTTTATGATCTGCGGGGTCAACGTGTTCAATATCTAAATTTCTCATAAACTCATTGAGTGTTTTAAGAGCATAGGCAAAATGTTCAAACTCTATCAGCTCTTCAACGACATTTATATATGTTTCAAACAACTCCGTAATCTCAAGTAGTATATTTTTACTAGCATCTTTTTCAAAGGCAATTGCCTTAATCTCTACTTCATACAAGGTGCTCTCAAGTATTTCTATTTTATCAATAACGTATACAGCAGTGTTTTCTACATAATCGGCTGCAGTTGTTTTACTAAAATGAACTTTGCCTAAAATATTTTGCTGATAGTCAGTTACTTCAATTTTTTCAACTTTTTCAATACTTATTGGCTTTGCTTTTGGAAGGCGAAAAGAGAGCTCTTTATTTTTAAGAATAAAAATGGCAGAACTGTAGTTTTTTACTAATGTTTTTTGTATAACCAACTCGCTTATAATATCTAGAGGTGTAAGCGTTAAGTATAAATTATCATCGTTCTCTTCGGCAACAATTGTAAATACTTGGTCTTTTTTTAAATTGAGTTGCCCATAAGCGTATATCATTCTTATACAATCTTCCAAGCTTTCTATCTCATAATGATGGTTATTTAAATAATAATCCCACAATTCAGATAGTGACTGCAACGAAGAGATGTTAAAGACCATAGTCCTTGAGTAAATTTTTTCAGTAAAAGCGTTAACGGCATTTACATTGTAGAGTTTTCTTTTACGAAGCTCGACAATTTGCAAGTAGTTCTTCATTCTTTGATGAAAAAGTCCACTCTCAATTGGTTTGACAATATAGTCTTCTGCGCCATTAGCAAGCATTTGATTTTTTGACTCTTCGTCATCCAAGGCGCTCAAGGCTAAAATCATCACCTTTTTATCAAATGATTTTATAATTTTTGTAGCTTTTATCCCATCGACATTAGGCATCATGATATCCATAAAAATTATGTCATAATGCTTTTTTTTGCACATATCAATAGCCTCTTGACCATCTTTGGCTTCAGAAATTTCAATATTCTCAAACTCTTCTAAAAGAAGCTCTACTGTCATTCTATTATCGCTATTATCATCAACAATTAATATTTTCATTTTATGCACCTTTTTCTTGTTTTTCATTAAATGTGAGAGTAAATTTTGTTCCACTACCCTCATTTCTATCTTCGACTTTGTAGCTTATGTGTAAATCTGTACAAAGAAGTTTTACAAAATACAGACCAACTCCTGTACCTTGACTTTTTCTTTCAAGAAGTCCATCATCCTCCTGAGAATAAAGGTTAAATACGGCATCTTTGTCTTTTATACCAGGTCCATTATCTTCCACTGAAACTGTTATATGTTCTTTGTTTAAAACAGAGATTTTAATTTCATTATTGCCATACTTTATAGCGTTTGAAACTATATTTGAGAATATCTGCTTAACGCGAAATACATCATTGCTTATTAAAGCGTCATCTTGAACATCACATGTTAAAGTAATATTTTTTTCTGTTAAAAGTGAATTATATCTTTTCATAACTTCAGAAACAATATCCTTAGCATTAAATACCGAGTAATTATAGGTTAACTTATGTGCATTTAGTTTAGAGACCTCGAGTATTTGCGTTACATTCTCAAGCATATCATGGGCATTACTTAAAACTGATTCAAGCAAACTAGAAAGCTTTTCCTTATTTAATTCTTTTGGCAATTCTATCTGTTTTTTAACATATTTAGTAAAGTTAATTATAGCATTTAGTGGTGTTTTAAGCTCATGCGTAAAGACAACAAGAAAAGATTTTTGTGCCTCTGCAATTTTAATTCGTTTTATTTTTTCCTGTTCTTCTAAAAATATTTTTCTTTTAAAAGTTACAGCATCAGTAACATCATTTCTTATAGCCATATACTCTTTAATATTGTCATTTTCATCAAGCAAAGGGATGATTGTAGATTCGGCAATAAACTCAGAGCCATCCTTATTTAGATTGACCATTCTCTCTCTCCATATTATTCCTGAAGTTATAGTTTTCCACATATCTATATATATTTCATTAGGATTGTTTGGATGTCTAAACATACTGTGAGAGTGCCCTATCATCTCTTCTCTCGTATATCCAGTAATTTTACAAAAATTGTCATTAACGTAAGTGATAATACCGTTCATATCTGATTTTGATATAATTGAAGCTTCTGTAAGTGCATTGAAGTATTGAAGATCATCAGAGTGGAAGGTTAAAGATACTTTTTTCAGTACATCAAAAACCTGTTGACTTTTTAAAGGCTTTTGTATAAAACCTTCAATACCTATATTGATTGCCTCTAGCATATGTTCATCATGTGCAGATATTAAAATGATTTTTTGTTTTTTGTTTGTTTGTAAAATCATTTTACTCATAGTAAGACCATCCATACGTGGCATCTGAATATCACTTATCACAATATCATAATATCTACCATTGTCTAAAAAGTATTCTCCATAAAGGTCTAACCCCTCTTGTCCATCTGCTGCTACATGTACCGTTTGAACTAGATGAGAGAAAATTTCCGCTGTACTTTTTCTAATTTGTTCATCATCTTCTACATATAAAAGAGTTAGATTTTTTGTTATTTTTTTTAATTCTGCAATATTATTATGGTTATTCAATTTATTTTCCTTTCTGTAAATAATATAAGATATCTTTTGGAAGTTTATCCAATGAATTTTGTTTTATAACTGCCCCCAAATCATACGCTACTTTAGGCATGCCATAAACTGTAGAGCTTTTACTGTCCTGTCCAAAAGTCATGGCTCCCGAGTTTCTCATATTTAACAATCCCTTTGCTCCATCAGAACCCATCCCCGTCAAAATAACACCAATAGCATTTGCTCCGGCCATTTTTGACACAGAGTCAAACATGACATCAACTGATGGGCAGTGACCTGAGACTTTTTCTCCACTATATATATTAACATAATATCTATGCCCTGAACGTCTTAATGTCATGTGCTTATCTCCGGGAGCAATCAACACTTGCCCTATCTCAACGGTATCTCCATCTTTTGCTTCTTTAACATCCATTTTACATATACTATCAAGTCTCTGTGCAAATTGTTTAGTAAAATCTACAGGCATGTGTTGTACTATCAATATAGCAGGACTATTATGAGGGAATTGAGCCAAAAACACTTTTAATGCCTCAACACCACCCGTCGATGAGCCAACAGCAATAAGCTTCTGAGTAGTCTCTAAAGTAGGTGTTTTATAAAGAAGTTCTCTATTTGTATCAATTTTAATATTTTTATGAACTTGCACCATAGCTGCACTTTTTACTTTTTTTAAAAGTTCACTGCGAATTTCATCAGAATTTTCATATATATTAGAGTGTGGCTTGGCAACAAAATCAATAGCACCCAACTCAAGAGCATCAAGTGTTGTCTGGGCTCCCCTTTTTGTGAGAGAAGATACCATTACAACAGGAATAGGCAGATATTTCATAAGTTTTCTTAAAAATGTTATCCCATCCATTCTTGGCATCTCTATATCCAAACATATGACGTCTGGTTTATTTTTTAATATTTTATCTCTTGCTATATAGGCATCAGGAGCTGTCGCTACGCTTTCTATTTCATTGTCACTCTCTAAAATATCAGTAATAATAGCTCTTGCTGTGGCGCTGTCGTCAACTACTAAGACTTTTATCCCCATAACTATTCATCACCACTTTTTGTATATTTTAAAAAAACTTTTCCTGTATCACTGCGCATCATAATTCGTCTTCCCTTTTCACCGCCAACATCTTGGGCTGTAATTGGAATACCATATTCTCTTAATATCTCTTTAGCAATTAAAATATTTTTTCGTCCTATCATCATCTCAACGCTTGAAACATCAATTACATTTGCCCCACCAAATATTTTAGCTTCCATGTTTTTTATCTCACAACCAATATTTACCATACTTTCAATTAAGCGAGGAATTGATATATTCCCATATTTTGGACTTTGAAGACCATTTTCATTCCACAAAGGGACTAAATAGTGGTTCATTCCACCAACGCAATTTACACTATCGTAGAGACAAACGGCAATGCAAGAACCTAGTATTGTACTAATTTCAGTTTCTCTTGCACCAATATGAATTTCTCCAACATGAATAAATTTCTTTATGTACATATTAAAATTCTACCGACCCGTCACCTTGGTCAAATAAAAACTCATTAGAGCCTATTCCTGTTGATATGTCCATGTCTGTTTCATCTATTTTACTTATTAAAACTGTAAAAACTGTTTTCCCGTTTTCTATGGTATTGTCAATAGTACCGTCAAGTGCTTCGACCATTCCTCTGGTAACACTTAGTCCAAGGCCTAATCCGGCCGTAGCTCGAGTATTTCCCGTCTCAAAGTGAGTAAAACGATTATAAATCTCTTTCGTATGCTCTTCATATACACCCTCCCCTGAATCTTTCACTTTAATGATGTAGTTTTTATCATCACAATCAACAGTAACTACAACTTCAGAGTTATTATAAGAATATTCACACGCATTTGATATTAAGTTAAGTAAAATAATATTTATCTTTTGAGAATCTGAAATAACTTTTTCTTGACATCTGTTTACATACTTTAGTTTTAAAGATTTTTCTTCTATAAGATAGTTAAAATACTCTAGCTTTTCATTAAAAATACTCTCAATATCAACATCGGAGTAATCATTGGCTGTCTCTCCTGCCTCTATCTCTGAGGCTGCAAAAATATTTTTTAAACTAAAATCTAGTTTTAACAACTCACTCTGCATCATAGAGGATAACTTTTCAATTTTTGGATCTGTTGTTTTTTTTACTATCATATTGGATATGTTAAGCAATGACGACATAGGGTTGTTAAACTCATTTTTTATAAGAGACAAAAATTGGCTTTTGACCTCTTGTGAGTTTTTATTTTTTTCATTTAGTTCAAGAAGTTTTTTTGTCATAAACTCCATCTCTAAAATAGAGGCTTTTTTCTCTTCAAATCGGCGCCCGATTTCTTTAAGTAGCTCACTATCTGCAATATTTGTAATTTCCATAATTTTTCCTTAATTAAGTTTATATATTGATGGTGCAACTAATTTGTATGTATAATCTTTTTTATGTATTGATTCTGAGTGCCCAATAAATAGCAATGACTTTTTGTTGAGTAATTTTGCAAACTGTTCAAGAAGTTGATTTTGTGTTGGACGGTCAAAATATATCATCACATTACGACAAAAAACAATATTGAAATAATTTTTGAACATTGAAAAGTCGCCTGTAACTAGATTAAAAACACGAAAAATGATATATTTTTTAATTTCATCTTTAACAACAAATGTGCTAATTCCATTGCTATCTTTTATGCTGTTAAAATGCTTTAATAGAATGTTTTTCGGCATATTCTCTACATCTTTTTTTGTATAAACACCATTAATGGCTTTTTTCAAAATTTCTTCAGATATATCTGTTGCTAAAATTTTAATATCCCACTCATCAAAGTTTTTCAAATGTTCTTTTAAAAATATAATTATACTATATGGCTCTTGCCCACTAGAACAAGCTGCCGACCAGATACGTATTCGTCTATTCTTTACATCAAACATTTCATTTAAGTGCTCTTGCATATAAATCCACTGATTCTCTTCACGAAAAAAAGATGTTACATTTGTTGTAATTGCGTTTACCAACAACATAAGCATCTGACCGCTTTTATCACTAGCTATTTTTTCATAAAGTTCTTCATAACTTGACAATCCAAACTCTCTTATCCATTTTCTAAGTCGTGACTGAACAAGAGTACGCTTATGGTCTGCTAAAGAAATGCCAACATCATTATATATGAGTTTCTGGAACATCTTGAATTCTGACATTGTCAGAGCTTGCTCTGTATACACTTATTTACGCGTCCCTATTAAGGAGCTCTTCTACATTTAGAATAAGTGCTATTTCGCCACTGCCCATAATAGCACTGCCTGAGAGCTCCTTAATTCTTGACAATGTAGCACCAAGAGATTTTATAACAACCTGCTGTCTTCCAACAAGATCATCTACCAAAATAGCATATTTACCTTTTTCACTCTCTACACACATAAGTGTAGATTCCCAAATATCAGGTTTTTCGTCACCTATCTCAAGCACATGATTTAACCTTACAACAGGGATCATCTCTCCTCTTAAATCAACAAATTCACCTTTACGTTTAATGGAGTGAACAATCTCTTTAGATGGAATAAATGATTCTACTACAGTAAGTGTTGGGATAATAAAAGTATCACCAGCACTTTTAACAATCATGCCATCAATAATAGCTAAAGTTAATGGGAGTAAAATAGTAAAGGTAGAGCCTTTTCCTACCTCAGAAGCAATTTCAACTCGTCCATGTAGTTTCTCAATAGATGAGCGAACAACATCAAGCCCAACCCCGCGACCAGAGATATCACTAATTGCATCTGCCGTTGAAAAACCAGCTTGCATTATTAGAGAAAATACTTGCATATCTGTTAAATCATCCTCAGCATCAATAAGTCCGCGCTCTACTGCTTTTGAAAAGACTTTATCACGGTTTATTCCCCGTCCGTCATCTGATACCTCAATAGCTATATTACCGCCTCTGTGAAATGCTCTGAGGGTTATAACGCCTATGGCTGTTTTTCCTGATGCAACTCTATCTTCTGCACAATCTTCCAATCCATGATCAATCGCATTACGCATAATATGTATAAGAGGATCAGAAAGAGCATCTACCATTGTTTTGTCTATCTCGGTATCTGCACCATCAATCTCTAAAGATATCTCTTTATTTACTTTTTTACTTGCATCACGAGCAACCCGTTTCATCTTCTCGAAAGTATCATTTACAGCTACCATTCGTAGAGACATAACTCTATTTTGAATTAAACGTGTAATTTTTGAAAGAACATTTATAGTTTTAGAGATACCCTCGCTTTTAATCTTTTTTATCTCTTCATTTTCAGCAAGAAAGTTTTGTGCTATTACCATCTCACCAATTGAGTCAAAAAGTTCATCAAGCTTAGTGGTGTCAACTTTCACAAAAGAGCGTGCATCATTTTTTCTGCGACCAACTCCAGCTATTGTGTCATCTCTATCGTTTTCTCTACGACCAGATGTTTTCACTTCATTGTCAATTTCTCTACGTCCAAATTTAATATCTTCATCTTTAAGCGGTTGAGGTTCAGGTTTTTTCTTTACTTCTCTTTCTACACGTACAAAGCTGTATTCATGTTCATCTATATATTCAAACAACTCTTCAATTTCGTCTGATGGCTTATCAGAAGCTAAGAATATATCTACATGTTTAATACTGCTTCTTTCAGGGTTGAATTCTTCAAGTGGAAGAATGCCATCCATATTCCACCAAGATTCAAGTATTTGCCCCTCATCACTAAGTAGTTTAAATAGTCGTGCATGATCAAACCCACGAAAAAATATATCATCATCAAGCGTTAAAGAAATATGATATAACTCTTCACCATATTTAAGCATATTTTTCATTCTAAAAATATCATCTTCATCAAAATTGTTTTCTATTACTTCTTCTTGCTCTGAAAATTCAGTTGTTAAATCATCAAGTTCAACTTTTGTCTCTTCTGTGCTTTGTGATAAAATAGATTTTATACCTACTAAAATATCGTTATAATTATCAGGAACACCATCATTACCATCAACTTCTCTCCACATAACATCTTTAATGATATCAACAGAGGATAAAAAAAGATCAATATTTTGTGGATTTACAATATCATCAGAATTACGATAGTAATCAAGTACATCTTCAAAATGGTGAACAAATTCACCAAGCCTAGTAAATCCAAAAGAGTTAGCACTCCCTTTTAGTGTATGTACACCGCGAAAGAGTTCATTAAGCAAATCTTTATCTTGTGGATTATCTTCAAAATTTATAATATCAACATCTAGTTTCTCAATAATCTCTGTTGCTTCTTCAATAAATATATCCCGTATCTGTTGTTTAGTCATTCTTTATCCAATGCAATAAACCATATTTGTCTAGCCTTAAATCTTTATCTATCGCATTTATTACAATAGATGGTTTAGATTTTTTCATGCTAAAAAGTAATTGAAACAATGATGAGGAGGAGAATTCATTCATCTCTCCCGTAAGTGAAACAGCTTCAATATACTCAAGCCTGTCAACTACAAAGTTTTTCAGCTCAAGTACATCTTTAATGTCCATATCTAACTCAATTTCAAGAGTGTCTCCATCTATGGTCATTTAGAACTCCTTAAGATCATCTTTATCTAGAGGGAAGATATCTTCTGCTCTTTTTGAAGTTTGTCTAACTGCCTGAGTTTTTTTAACTTGGCGCTTTGTTGTATTTATACTATGTTTTTTTGTAGTTACTGCTGCCGTTGATTCACCAACCATAACAGCAATAACATTAACAATCTCTTTCATAGAGACAGCTTGTGCGCTAAGCTCTTCGGAAGCTGCAGCAGCCTCTTCGCTTGTAGCTGCATTTTGTTGGGTAACTTGGTCTACTTCACCCATTGCTATAGCAATTTGGTTCATTCCCTCGCTTTGCTCTTTTGTAGATATTGAAATTTCACTTATTAAATTAGATGTTTTACTAATGCGTTCTAGAATATCTTCAAATGACTGAGAAGTAAGTTTAGCTATCTCTGCACCTTTTTTTGTTTGATTTATTGATTCTTCAATAATAGCCGCTGTCTCAGTTGAAGCGTCTGAAGAGCGTTGAGCAAGACTTTTAACTTCATCTGCAACAACTGCAAATCCAAGTCCATGTTCACCTGCACGTGCAGCTTCAACTGCAGCATTAAGTGCAAGAAGTTTAGTTTGTGAAGCGATCTCATCAATTGTTTTAATAATTTTAGAAATTCGATCACTAGATTTATTAATCTCTCCCATTGCTTCAATTAGTTCAGTACCTTTTTTAGAACCATTCTCAGCAGAGGTTCTAGCCTCTTTAGCTAAGATATCAGCTTCACGAGAGTTGCTAGAGTTTTGACTATTGATTGCAGTTGATTCTTCAATCGTAGCACTAACCTGTTCAACACTACTTGCTTGCTCACTAGCACCCTCTGCTAAGCTTGTTGCAGAGTCTGCAATCTCTGATGAAGCGCTTAGTACTTGGTCATTTGCTTCTATTATTGATCTTACTGCTGCTATGATTGGTTTTGTAATAAAGTTTCCAAGTAATATAGCAATGGCAGTGATTAAAACAATGAATGCGGCTCCCATAATAAGTGTGCTGTTACGAAGATCAGTAACAGAACTAAATACTTCTTCTTCTTCAATCTGAGCAATTAGTGCCCATTTTAAATCAAGAAACTCAAAAGATGCATATGATGATAAAACTTTATCACCATCATAGTCTAGAATGCTTTCTGTACCTGTTCCTCCAGATAGAGCAGCCTTTGACGATGATGTCTTTACTGAACCATTAGCTGGGTTTTTAAAAGAAGCTAAAAGTGAACGGTTTATTGGGTCAACAAAGCTATCACTTCTCATAAGATAATCTTGTCCAACAAGATATGTCTCTCCAGTTTTATCCATTCCTGTTCTATCTTGCATTATTTTATTAATAGCTTTAGGATTAAGTTGAATTGTAACAACAGCCTCAACTGCTCCACCTTCCATAATAGGGACACCCATAAACATTGCAGGCTCTCCATTTTGCATAGGGTCAGGTGCCATGTCTGTCATATGAGGCTCTCTATCTTTAACTGCTATACGCCATGCTTCTGCAAGACCACTATTACGATACTGCCCTGAACCAAGGTTTTGTCCAAGTTCTGTTTCTTTTTCAGAAGAGTACATAACATGTCCATGCTCTGCACAGATTATAAAAAGGTCATAAAGACTATTCTCTTCTGTGTACTTTTTAAAATATTTATCATATTTTGAATAAATAGCAAGCGTCTCAGGTTTATTAGTCACATCAAATAGTCCATTATCTTTAATGCTATCTGATTCATGTAAAACTAATAGCTCATTATTCATAGCATGAACATTTCTATTGTCAGAAAGATTTTCAACGCCAGACTCAAGCATTTCAAAATAAGTCGTCAGTTGATTTTTCTTTAAATCTCTTGCTATCTCCATTTTATCAATTGCTTCTGCATTAAGTGCATCACTAGATTTAATATATGATGTTAATGCTACAACTATAAAAGGTATAAACCCTACCAATAATAGCGCTATTACTAATTGTTTTTTAATCGTCATCTTCATTTTTCTTCCTCTTTTGTATGTAAGTTTTCTTGTTCTAATTTACTAATATTTAGTAACTCTTCTGGTTCAAATATTTTCTCTAGATTTAGCAACATAATAACATCATTATTCACTTCAGCTACATTCTCAATAAAAGAGGTGTCAATATCACTTCCAAAATGAGGTGCATCTGAGATGCTATCATCGTTTAAGGAGAGAACATCCTCTACATGGTCAACTATAAAACCAATATATACTTTATCAACTTCATATATAATGATTGCAGTATTGATATCCATCTCACGCTCTTGCATACCAAACTTAAGTCTTATGTCAACTACTGGAATAATAGAGCCTCTAAGGTTGATTACACCCTTTACGAATGGAGGTGTTTTTGGTATATGAGTGATTGTTATAGGAGCAATAATCTCTTTTATTTTAGATATATCAATTCCGTACTGTTCTTCATCAACAAAAAAGGTTAAATACCTATGTGCCGCGCCAAGATCTTTTGTTTTTTTCTTATTATCCATAAATTAGATTCCTAATACCATTTTAATGGCTTTAATTAACTTTTCATCACTAAAAGGCTTAACTAGCCAACCGGTAACACCAATCTCTTTCCCTTTCATCTTCATTTCAGCTGAGCTCTCCGTAGTCAAGATAAGAATCGGCTTACTTTTAAAATTAGCAGTTTGTTTTAGCTCTGCTGCTAAATCTAAACCATTTAACTGAGGCATATTTATATCACTAATCAGCAAATCATAATCTTCAGTTGCACCAATCAGTGCATCGCGCAACTCTGCCGGATTCACATACGTCTTTAAGACTATTGATCCGTCGCTAACTAAACTTTCCAAAGCCATTTCCGCTGTTGCAAGAATGGTCTTGGAATCATCAACAATTATAATTTTTTTACTCATATTACTCTCCACCAAATTAGTTATCCGAGAAATTTAACTTTCTCGAATATTTATTATATAAACATTAGATGATTGTACTAGAAGGAATATAAAAGCCATATTAAATAAACATAAACTATACATAACAATTTAACTAACTAAAGTAAAAAAAGAAATAACTACTTTTTAGAAACCTGTAGTATTTTAACCCACATCTCAGTTTTGCTGTTTTTCCATTTTCTATCAACAAAATAGCCTGTTATTTTAATCCAGTTTTCACTCTTTTGGTTTGAGGTAAAGGATGTTCCTTTCTTCCACTCATCTATTTTTTTGCCATTTATAGAGTTATAAATAATACTATCGGTTTGCAAAACAAATGGAGCAGCCTTAAAAGCTACAACTTTCTCTTTGTATTGCTCTTTCATCGCAAGCTTTGGAAAAGAGTTCTCTTCTTGTGCAACGCCAACGCTATTATTTTTTCTTAGAGTTAAAATAATTTTCTCTAACTCTTCAACTTTTTTTGACAAATTTTTATTACTAGCTGCTAAATCATTTTCAAAATCTTTTTTTGCGCTTAATATTGTGTTTTTTTGCTTCTCTTCATTGAGCTGCTTTTTACACATATCATTATCAATACGAAGCTTGCCTATGTCTTTTATTATTGCCCCTATTCTTTTTACTTCACCTGTCTCTAGATTCGGCATCTCACCTGCATGTAAAAACGACAAAAAAACCAAGGCTACAAATATATTTTTCATCACTTACTACCTTTTTTAACTAATTTTACACCCATCTCAACATGATGGGTGTAGGGAAACTGATCAAATAGAGCCATATCAACAACATCATGTGTTTGACATAGTAACTCTAAATCTCTCACTAAAGTCTCTGGATTACAAGATATATATAAAATATGTTCATATCTTGAACTAAATTCACAAGAAGCAGTATCCATTCCGCTTCTTGGAGGATCTACAAATATGCTTTTAATATTGTATGAACTTATCTCTATCTCGTTCATTCTTCTGAAGTCTCTAGCGCCATCTAGAGCCTGAACAAACTCCTCAACGCTCATTCTTACAAACTCAATATTACTTACATCATTTAATAGCATATTTGTTTTCGCTGCATTTATTGATGATTTTGATATTTCAGTTGCTAATACTTTGTTGAATTTTTTTGAAAAAGGTATAGTGAAATTTCCAGCACCACAATAAAGTTCAAGTAAATCTCCATCAATATTAGATAAGTTTTTCAAAGCCCACGATATCATTTGCTCATTTACTTTAGTATTTGGCTGAGTAAAACTGTTCTCAATATAGTTAAATTTATACTCTTTGTTTTCTACATGTAACGTTTCTGTTATATAATCTTGTCCAATTACAACTTTTTGCTTACGACTTCTACCTATGATATATATTCCAAGTGTTTTTGCTATCTCTGAAGCTTTTTCTTGCCACTCTTCATCTAGTTTTTTATGATAAAGAAGTGAAACAACTATTTCACCACTGCTTGAGCTTAAAAAATCAGCACCAAAAAGCTTAAAACCTATCTGCTTGCGGTCAATTTCATAAAGAAGTTTTGGCATTAATTCAAATATAAACTCATTTACTTGCGGGCACTCATCTACAAACACAACCCCTTTTTTATCTACATGATTCATAGCATATCGAATGATGTCACCATCATGCCAAATCTTAAACTCACTTCTTGAGCGGTAGTTTTGCTGGGGAGACTCATAAACAGATATTTCACCACTGTAAAAGCTTTTAAATCTATCTATATTTAACTCTAATTTTTCATTTAATTGGGAAGCGTATCCATTTTCATAGATTCTGCAAGCTCCACATATTCCAAAATATTTACAATTCATCTATCACTACTTTATTGAGGCAATAAGATTACCAATAAGCAAGTTCCATCCATCTATTAGAACAAATACAAGTATCTTAAAGGGCAGAGCTATCATAACCGGAGGAAGCATCATCATACCCATTGACATCAAAATAGATGCAACAACCATGTCTATTACAAGAAATGGCAAGAAGAGTAAAAAACCAATCTCAAAGGCTGTTTTTAGCTCACTGATAACAAAAGCCGGAATTATAACAGACAAAGGGACTTCTGCTACACTCTGAGGATTCTCCATTTTTCTTATTCTAAAAAACAGTGCTAAATCCTTCTCTCTTGTATTTCTAATCATAAAGTTTTTAAATGGCATGGCAGTTTTATCAAAAGCCTCTTCATAACCGATTTTTTCCTCTATATACGGCTTAATACCAGCTTCGTAAGCCTTTGTTCCGACCGGTTCCATTACAAAAAATGTTAAGACCATAGCAAGCATTACAAGAAGTTGTGTTGGCGGAACCTGTTGAGTACCCAGAGCCTGCCTTAAAAATCCAAAAACAATAACAAAGCGCGTAAACGTTGTCATAACAAGCACCATGCTAGGGGCCAAGAAAAGTAGCGTAAGCACTACTAGAACATTAAGAGAGCTCACTAGTTGCTGAGGAGTATCGGGAGCAGATAGCTGAAAGTTCATTGTAGGAATCTGCACAGCTTCAGCACCCAAAAAAGAACTTACGCTAAAAAGCAATAAAAACAGTCTAAGCATTATTTATTTGCTGCCTTGTCCAAAACCGTCTCACTTACTTTACTCTTATCTTTAGGTTTTGCACCAAAGAAATGCAACTCTACTCTGCGGTTTTTCTCTTTGCCGTTTTTCGTTACATTTGTTGCTTTTGGTGAAAACTCGGCATAGCCGGATGCACTAATACGCTTTGGATCAACTCCATCAAGCAAAAGTTCTTGTAAAACAGATATTGCTCGGGCCGAAGAGAGTTCCCAGTTATCCTTAAATATACTGTTTTGACCAGGTCCACTGCTATCCGTATGCCCCTGAACACTTACTTTTATCTCATTTGGAAGCTCTGCAATAATAAGAGCAATTCTTTTTAAAAAAAGTATCGCATCATCGTTTTGTATGATTGCGCTTCCAGATTTAAACAGCAGTGAAGCCGGTAGCTCAATTACAAAACCATCTTGTGCCTCTTCTAAAACGATAGAGGGCGCATGCCCTTTTTCTATCATCTCATTGGCGTCAACAACAGCCTGAGCAGCTGATACAGTAATTCTGTTTACCTGCTCAGATGTTTCATCTTGTGTTTCAACAGGTGTTGATTCCTGTATGCGCTGTTTAGAAATTTCAGTTTTTGTACCGCCTTCTAAAACACTCATTGCCCCCGATAACGAACCAATTGCTTCAGATATTTTCTTCGCATCCATGCTTGACATAGAGAGAAGCAGAACAAAGAAGCACAAAAGAAGGGACATTAAATCCCCAAAGGCTGCTAGCCAACCGGGGAGACATCTCTCACATTCAGGACATTTTGCTTTTTTAGCCATTAGAAATACCCATTAGTTAAATTGACTAACACGTTCTATAGGAGGTAAAAAGCTTAAAAGTTTTGCTTCCAAGGCTCTTGGTGCATCTCCAGATTGGATTGACATAATTCCTGAAATAATCATCTCTCTGACTAAAGTTTCGTCATCATTTCTAATGCCAAGTATAATTGCGATAGGTGTTCCAACAACGTTACCAATAATTGCACCGTACATCGTTGTAAGCAAGGCAACTGCCATTGATGGACCAATGGCAGAGGGATCAGCCATATTTAAAAGCATAGCAACCAAACCGATAAGAGTACCAACCATACCCATAGCTCCGGCAAGTCCTGCCCACTGAGAGAATATAGAACCATTGATTTTATGACGGGTACTTGTTTGTTCCATATCAATCTCTAAAAGGTCGCGGATAGTATCAGGCTCATTTCCATCGATAGCCATTGATAAACCTTTTTTTAAAAACTCATTTGGCTCATCATTGACTTCACTCTCTAGTGCTAAGATACCATCTTTTCTTGCTTTAGTAGCAAATCCTATAAGTTTTTTTATTAACTCAGCTTTATCTTCTTCGGGCGGCTTGACAGCTATCATAAAGATTTTTGTAAATGACTTCATTTGAGACGGTTTAAATGAAATCATTAATGCACCGATACTACCGCCGATAACAATTAAAACAGAGGGGATATCGATGTAAGCACCCACACCGACACCCATTGACATAGCGCCCATTAGAAGCGCCATGATTAAAACAATACCAATGACCGTACCTAAATCCATTAACAAACCTTAAACCAAAATATTAGGCTTATAATACCACAAAAAATATTAGGCTCACCACTAAAATGGTTCTTTTTTTAATTTAATTTCAAATATATCACCTAAAAGGGTATAATTCAATCAATTTAACAAACAAGAGAAATCGATGAACAAAGATAAAATAAGTATAGTAATTTTAGCTGCCGGACAAGGCAGCCGTATGAAATCAACCAAGGCAAAAGTTCTTCATTTTATAAGCGGTAAACCTATGCTTTTTCATATTATTAAATCATCTTTGGAAATAAGCAATGACGTTACAGTGGTAGTTGCACATCAAAAAGAGAGTGTCAAGGAGCAGATGAACTCTTACTTTAATAATATAAACTTTATTGTCCAAGATGCCGATAACTTCCCCGGAACGGGTGGAGCCATGAGAGATGTAAGGGCTAAAAATGAGAAAGTGTTAGTTTTAAACGGAGATATGCCTCTAATAACTGCAGATTCTTTACGGGGATTTTTAGAGAGTGAAGCTGAAATCATTATGTCGATATTTGACCTTGTAAATCCAGACGGATATGGTCGTGTTATTATTGAAAATACTCAGGTTCAGAGAATTGTTGAACAAAAAGACGCATCTGCGGATGAGCTAAAAGTAACAACAGTAAATGCCGGGGTTTACGCTTTTTCAAAAAGTGTTCTTGAAAAATACATTCCTCTTTTGAGTAATGACAACGCTCAAAAAGAGTACTACTTAACAGATGTGATATCAATGGCTAAAGAGGACAGATTAAGGATCTCTCCGTTACTTGTTGAGGAGGAGTATTTTAAGGGGATTAACTCAAAGCTTGATTTGGCAGTTGCAGAAGAGATAATGCAAGACAGAATAAAATCACAACTAATGAAGTCAGGTGTCATTATGCAGCTTCCTCAAACAACATACATCGAAGATGGAGTAGTTTTTGAAGGTGAGTGTACAGTAGAAAACGGTTGTCGTATAACTGGAAATACCCTGATAGTAAACTCTCACATAAAAGCAGGAAGCGTTATAGAGGACAGCATCGTTAAGAACTCGGATGTTGGACCTTTGGCACATCTGCGCCCTGCTTCGTTTATAGAAAACTCACATATAGGAAACTTTGTAGAGGTGAAAAAAAGTTCTCTCAAAGGTGTTAAAGCCGGACATTTAAGCTACATTGGCGATGCACAGATTGACGAGGGGACAAATATCGGTGCAGGAGTTATTACATGTAACTATGACGGCATCAATAAACATAAGACCATTATTGGTAAAAATGTATTTATAGGTAGTGATAGCCAGCTTATAGCTCCTGTTACGCTAGAAGATGATGTTATGGTAGCTGCTGGAACAACTGTAAGAAGCGGTAAAATTGAGAGCGGTCATCTTGCAGTCAGCAGTGCAAAATTAAGAACTATAAAAGATTTTTATTACAAATTTTTTGCCAAGAAGTAAAAAACAACTGCTGTTGTTATATCAGGAGAATATTTGAAAATTATGCACTTTAGCGATACTCATCTGGGATATAGCGACTTAGATATTTTAAACAAAGATAATATCAACCAAAGAGAAGCAGATTTTTACGATGCTTTCTCTCAAGTGGTTGAGCAAATCAAACTTATAAAACCAGACTACATTATCCATACCGGTGATTTATTTCACCGCTCTAGCCCCTCAAATCGTGCTATAACTTTTGCACTTGAACAGTTTAAAATAATAGACTCATTGGACATTCCATTTATACTAATAGCTGGAAATCACTCAACTCCTAGAACTAATTTAAGCAGCCCTATTTTAAAGATATTTGAGGGCTTTAAAAATCTACATGTAGCGTACAACCAAGAGTACAAAAAAGTTGAATTTGAGGACATAGTGTTTCACACCCTCCCCCATATGAACGATGATACAAAGGCACTCTCTCAGATAGAACTTTGCGAGCAAAACATCTCTACATGTAAGAAAAATATTATGATGATGCACTGTTCGGTTGGAGCTTGGTACTTAATGCAAGAGTTTGGAGAGTGGGTTTACCCGAGCGATAAAGAGTATATATTTAAGATGATGGACTATGTTGCTCTTGGTCACTGGCACGGCTTTGGAAAAGTCGGCAATCATGAAAATGTTTACTACAGCGGTTCAACTGAGAGAACATCACTAAACGACAAAAGAAACTCAAAAGGTTTTATACATGTAGAGTTAAACGACACTCTACATGTAGATTATCGAGAGATAAAAATACGTCCCATAATTCTTAAAGAGATAGATTGCGCAGAGTTTGAAGAGTCACTAAAAACTTTAGACGCTAGTGATACAAAAGATGCGATTGTGGAGATAAGACTTACAAACTTAACAGCTCTGCAATCTATTGATATTCAAAACACAAATATAAAAAACCTCTTCCCTGATGCTATGAGTGTGAGTGTAAAAAGAGAGTTTATACATGGGCAAAACGAGGCAAATATAGATGGCGTAGAAGCACTCTCTTTAGAGGAGTTTTTCTTAGAGCATATCAAAGAAGAGACGAAAGAAAAAGAGTATGAAAGACTAAAATTTAAAGTTCAAGAACTGTTTGCACAATATGAGGATATATCGAATGATACTATCTAATATAAAGCTTACCAACTTCAAAAAATACACCAAATTTGAGATAGAGTTTGGCGAGGGTCTTGTGGGTATCATCGGCAAGAACGGAAGCGGGAAATCTACCATATTTGAGGCGATACTTTTTGCACTTTACGGTGAAGCTAAGACAAGAGGAAACAAAGAGTTAATCCGAAATGCCAATGCATCTGAGAAAGAGGCAGTTGTTGTAGAACTAGAGTTTGAGTTTGAAAGTTTGGAGTACAAAGTGGTTCGTGAGTTTCGCGGCAAAAGTCTTACTGCAAATGCAAAGTTTTACAAAAACGGCTCTCTTACAACTACTGGAGCAAAAGAGGTTACCACCGCCATAGTAAACTTAACAAAGATGAGCAAAGATGCTTTTATGCACACACTTTTTGCTTCTCAAAAAGAGCTTACAAGTCTAAGCACTCTAAAAAATGAAGACCGTAAAAAGATGATACGAAAACTTCTTGGGCTTGAGAAAATAGACTTTGTTGAAAAAGAGCTGGTTGAGAAAAGCAGAGAGCTAAAACGTGAGATAAGTGCATTTGCAGAGGTTCTTCTAGGCGAGGATGAGATAAAGCTAAAACAAGAGCAAATAAAAGTCAATGAAGAGACTAAAAAAGCTCTTAGTGAAGATGAGAAAAGTAAGACAAAAGAGCTTGAGAGCATTAAGAATCGAGAGCTACATGTAAAAAAAGAACTAGAGGTTTTTGCTAAAACAAAAGAGCAAAAACAAAAGCTGTATTCAGAACTTGAACTTGCTAAAAACTCCAAGTCTTCTGAGGTTATGAACCAAGTAAAACTATCGGCAGAGGTTCATGAGCTAGAACACAAACAAGAAGAACTAAACAAGCTAGGCAACCTAAAAGCAGAGTACACAAACCTCCAAGAGCAACTAAAAAACCAAGAGAAGTTAAAAGAGTTTCACCTCAAAAAAGATGGTATTTTAAAAGAGCAAGTTAGTCTAAGAGAGCAGTTTAGTAAAAGTAAGGCTGATATTCAAACACTAGAAAAAGCGTGTGAAAATCACGAGCAATTCGTGCTTGAGCTAAAAAAGACAGAACAAGAACTTTCTTTACTGCAAGAGAACGTAACAGAAAGTCAAAAGCAAGAAAAAGAGGTTCTTGCAGAGATGGCTGGAGAACAAAAGCAAATAGAGGTCACAAACTCAAAAATAGCAAAACTTAAAGAGCTAGGGAGTGAATCTGAGTGCCCTACATGTACGAGACCGCTTATAGAGGAGTATGACAATGTTATAAACTCTCTTTTAGATATAGTAAATAACACGCACCAAAAAAATATAAACGAGTTTAAAAAACAACTTCTACATGTACAAACTCAAAAAGCTACACTTGAAGCTCAAAAAAGAGCTAAAGAGAAGCAACACTTGGAGCTTTCAAAGAGCCTGAATCTTATACAAAGTAAGCTTCAAGATCTAAAAACTGCACAAGAACATTTTGTACATGTAGAGAAAAAAGGTCTAAAAAATAAAGAAGAGTTAAAAGAGCTTGAACAGTACAACTACGATGAGAAACAACACAACATTGTTCTGGGCAATTTTACTGAGTTAGAGCCAAAATACAAACATTTACTTAGCCTTGAGACAGAGCTGAAAAGATTTGTCTTAGTTAAATCCGACTTAGCAAACGTAACTAGAAACATCAAAGTTTTAGACTCTACATATAGAGATAAAGAAGCAGAGTTTAAGCTCGTTATTTACGACGATGTGAAGCATAAACACGCACTTGATGAGCACGAAGGTCTTCTCAAAACCATAGAGTCAAAAACTTCATTTATTCATGAGCTAAAAGTACAAACTGCAAAGATAGACGGCGAGATAAAAAACATCCAAAACTCACTTGAGAACAACGAAACTCAACTCAAAAAAGTGCAAACTAAAAAAGATGACTTAGTGGACTACGAGAAAATCAAACTCTCTCTTGCAGAGTTTAAGACAAAACTAAACGCAAAAGTAGCACCTCGTATCTCAAGCGTTGCCTCCGAGATGTACTCTCAAATAACCAAAGGCAAATACCAACACATAGAGGTAAGCAACGACTTCGACTTTTTCATCTACGATGAGGGAAAAAAATACCCCATAGAACGCTTTAGTGGTGGAGAGATAGACCTAGCAAACTTAGTTCTACGCATTGCTATCTCAAAAACTCTAACAGAACTAAGCGGTGCAAGTTCCATAGGTTTCTTAGCGTTTGATGAAGTGTTCGGAAGTCAAGACGAAGCAAGAAGAATGGAGATACTAGAGGCTTTTCACACCATTAAAGAGCAATATAGACAGATATTTCTGATAAGCCACGAGATGGAGATAAAAGAGATGTTTGAGCGGGTTGTGGAACTTTAAAATTTAAAGCTACTCCCCAGAGGTTGAATCTCCACTTTTTCTACATGTATCAAGATATAAGTAAATTTTTGATACATTTTCGCAGAAGGAATCTTCATGAAAAATTACAGATTTATTATAAGTGGAAAAGTACAAGGTGTTTATTACAGAAAAAATACTTATGAAAATTCCATCAAAGAAAACTTTAGCGGATATGTTAAAAACCTGCCAAACGGCTCTGTTGAAGCCTGCGTTACATGTAATGAAAATGATTTAAATAGCTTTGTCGAGATACTCAAAAAAGGCTCGCCTGAAAGTATCGTAAAAAATATAGAGAGACACCCATGCGATGAGATATTTAGCGGTGATTTTGAAATAAGATATTAAAACATTACAAAATGCCATACTTTTCACTCTAAACTTTTTTCATGCAATAATCTATAAAAGCATATAGGATAGGTTATGAATGGAGTATCAAGAGACCACTGCACAGTAAATAACCCCAGAACATCAAGGAAAACTCCCTAAAACAAGCACTTTAACAGCACTTTTTGGCTAAAATATCTGCTATAAACAAGGTAGAGACATGGCATTTAAAGATACAAACAACACATTTTCAGATATAGCAATAACATCAAGACTCCATAAGGTAAATTCGTTTCTTAAAGAGTTAGATTCAATAATAAACTTTGAGAAACTAAGACCAATACTAAATAAAAATGGTAGAGGCGGAAAGAATGCTACTGGCTCGCCTGCTTATGACAATGTGTTAATGTTTAGAATACTCCTCGTGCAAAAATACTACAACCTCAGTGATCAATCAATGGAAGATGCACTTTATGTCAATTTATTGTTTATAAGGTTTGTTGGACTTAGTTTAGAAGACACCGTACCAGACGAATCTACAATTTGTAGATTTAGAAACTCACTACTTGCAAATAAACTATATGATAAGCTTTTTAATGCAGTCAACAAACAACTAGAAGATAATAACTTTATCGCCAAAGAGGGTAAATCAGTATTAGTAGATGCTTCTCTTATCAAAAGTGAAAACACTCAAATCAACAATAAAACTAAAGAGCAAAAAAGTGAAGATAAATTAAAAGTAGAAACTGATAATAGCAAACTAGACATTCAAATAAATGAAGAGCTAAAATCAAGAACACCTTCAAAAAAGAAAATAGAAAAATTGTTAAACGCTAAAGAATACAATTCAAAAACAATGAAAAACGCTCAACTGGACACACTTCAAGATATAGATACTAAAGATGTAAAAATTTCTCAAGAGATTATTGAAAATGAGAAAGATAGCTATGAGCATAAGAATAAAATAGATACAGATATAAGAATAGGTTACCAATCCTCAAAAAAACAATATACACAAGGATATAAAACTCATATTGCATCAGATGAAGAGAGCGGAGTGATTCTAAAAACAATGACTACATTTGCTAACACTTCAGATATAGATGTGCTTGAACCATTTATAGAATCAATTCCAAATGTAAAAGCTTGTTATGCCGATAAAGCCTATAAGTCCAAAGAGATAGATGAGCTTCTGCAATCAAAAGATATTGAGAATATGATATGTCTTAAAGAGAAGCAGAAAATGAGCAGTGATGAGAGAAAAATCCAGCGAGAAGATGAGAAACCAAAACACAAGATAAGAGCAAAAGTTGAACATAGATTCGCAGATTTGAAAGTTCAAATGAAAGGACATACTACAAGATTTATAGGTTTGGTTAGAAACAATATGAATTTTACCATCGCTTGTATAGCAGCTAACCTAAGATTATTGGCATATAGACAGATGAACATGAGAAAGAGTGTTAATAGATGAAAGAGATAGAAGTAAATATCTCAAATATCCATAATATTAATGGAATATATTATCAATTTGGAATATACGAAAGTGTATTTTTTTAAATATTTGCAAAATTAGATGCAAATGAACTTCTTGTTGTTATGCAGTGCTCCCATCAATTAACTTCTCTGAATAATTAGCTATTAGACTCTGAATCAAGTCCAGAGTGACGAAATTATCGTCATTCCAAGCTTGACTTGGAATCTAGTTTAATATTTAAAGGCGAAGAAGCAGATTATAAGGTACATGAATCGACACATCCACACTTTATAAATTCTCTATTTCCAATCTCGAATAATTCTCTTTTTAGGCTTGGTCATGTTCTCAGGCAATAGAGCATCTTCTAACTCTTCTTTTGTCATCAAATCTTTTTCAAGAACCAAGTCGTAAATACTAGCATCCTTTTCCAATGCTTCTTTGGCAAGCATGGTACATGTATCATAACCTAGTATAGGATTGAGGGCTGTAACAAGTCCAATACTGTTTTCAACCTGCTTGCGACATACTTCTCTATTAGCCGTTATACCTTCAATACAGCGGTACTGAAGAGTCTTCATTCCATTTTTCAACATCTCTATAGACTCAAAAATACTCTGAGCGATTACAGGCTCCATTACATTTAGTTCTAGTTGACCAGCTTCTGCCGCAAGACTAACGGTTAAATCGTTACCAATAACTTTAAAGGCAATCTGATTTACTACTTCAGGAATAACAGGGTTTACTTTTCCCGGCATAATGGAAGAACCAGGTTGCATTTTTGGCAGATTTATTTCATTAAAACCTGCTCTTGGACCGGAAGAGAGAAGGCGTAAATCGTTACAGATTTTAGATAGCTTTATGGCTAGTCTCTTCATTGTTGCTGAATACATTACAAATGAGCCTGTATCTTGCGTCGCCTCTACAAGATTAGTCGCTAATACTACGTCTAGTCCTGTTATTTCTCTAAGATGTTTTACTACTTTGTCGCTGTACTCAGGGTCAGAATTGATTCCTGTTCCGATAGCTGTGGCACCCATATTTACTTCTAAGAAATGATCTGCAGCGTAGACTAATTTCTTTGCTTCTGTCTCCAAGGTATCTGAATAAGTTTGAAATGTTTGTCCCAGTGTCATCGGAACGGCATCTTGAAGCTGGGTTCTTCCCATTTTTATAATATCAGCAAACTCAAGAGACTTCTCTGCAAAAGCACTAACGAGATTACGAAGAACATCAAGTAGTTTTTTATTTGAAAAGTTTAGAGCTAGATGCACTGCAGTGGGATAGGCATCGTTTGTAGACTGGGAATAGTTTACGTGATTATTTGGGTGGCAATATTGGTACTGCCCTCTTTTGTGACCCATAATCTCCAAAGCTCGATTGGCAATCACCTCATTGGCATTCATGTTAGTAGAGGTTCCAGCACCGCCTTGTATCATATCTACTCCAAATTGATCGTGGTGTTTTCCTTCTAAGATTTCTTGACACGCTTCTACGATTGCATTTTTTACTTTTTCATCCAAGTAACCCAGTTCAAAGTTGGCTTTTGCTGCTGCCATCTTAACTATAGCATGTCCTAAAATTAAATCTGGAAAAAAGTTGAGAGTTACTCCACTTATGTTGAAGTTTTCCATAGCTCTCATAGTTTGAATACCGTAGTATGCTTCAAAAGGGACTTTTCTGTCTCCAAGAAGGTCGTGTTCCATCCTAGTTTGGCCTGATTTGTATTGAGCCGAAGAGTTGACTGCACGGCTGTTAGTTTGCTGTAATCTTCTTGAAATCACCCCTGCAATTAATGAAAATATTTTTGTTGCCAAAATACCGTTATTTTCAAATAGATGAAAAAGTTTTTCTTTTCTTATAGATAAAACAGTAGTATCTACTTCTGCCTTGGCTGAAGTGGAATGTGGGGAGTCATCAAAAAGAGCACCTTCTCCCAAAAAATCAGAGTTTGTAAAAAGCCCCATCTTCTTTTCTTCACCATAAGGAGTGGTTTTAAACAAAGCCACCTTCCCATCATAAATAAAATGAATTGCTTTTCTTGGATGATTCTCGCGGATTAGAAGGTCCCCTGTGTTTAAAGTTCTTACTTCAACTTCATCAAGAAGTAGGCTTAACTCATCATCACTCAATGTTGAAAATAGTTCAACACCCTTAAAAAAATCCCTAATTTTATCCGTATTCATTAAATTCTCTCCTTTTAGAATGAATTTCCCCTGCAAGATATACTGTGTACATATTAATTCCTTGTTATAAGTTTAGAGTCCACTATATTATATAAAAAAATGACATTATGCAATAAATTCAGACCTACACTAAACAATAATAGGTTAAAAGGCTAAAAATGAACCTTCAATGTTTCCAAAGCGAATCTATATGTAACTATATTTAAGTAAAAAATATTTTACTATATAAGATTTTTTTTAGCTATATAATATTATAGTTTCTTATTAATTTAATAAGTAGGATACATAGTGAATCAAGAATCAAAAAAAACTTTAAATGTAGAAACTCATTTATCAAGACGTGATGCGATTAAACTAATAGGAATTTCACCAGTAGCAGCTATGGCAATTGCTAGTGCTTCAATGTCAACGCAAGCTAAAGCTGCAACAGACGTTAAGGGAAAAATCGTAATTATTGGCGCAGGAGCTGGTGGGATTATGGCAATGGCGCACTTAAGGTCTAAAATTTCCAACCCTGATATTACTATAATATCTCCAAATGAAACTCATCTATATCAACCAGGACAAGTTTTTATCGCAACTGGTGTATACCAGCCTGAAGATATCATCATGAACAATAATGATTTTATTCCTAGTGATGTAAATTGGATTAAAGATGAAGTAAAAAATATTGATGCTGAGAGCAATAAACTAACTCTTAGAAATGGCGAAGAAGTTAGTTATGACTACCTTGTAGTTGCGACAGGCGCAGCGTGTAACTACGACTGGATTGAAGGACTTAAGAAAGAAGACATTGGAACAAATGGGCTTTCATCTGTTTATCTTTCAGACTTTGAAAAAGGCACAGCTGATGGTGGTTCAACGGGATGGACATGGCTAAATGACATAACTAAAGAGGTAGAGTCTGGCAAAAAGCCTCGTGTTATATTTACTCAGCCAAGAACGGCCATTAAATGTGGTGGGGCTCCTCAGAAGATGCTTTGTCTATGTGCTGATTATTTAAAGCAGAAAAAACTTCATACTGAGATGATTTTCACGACTGCAGGGGGAAAACTTTTTAGCCTTAAAAATGTAGCAGATGAGCTACAAAAAGCGCAAGATAGTTACGAAGGAATGTCAACAAAATTTAAGCACAACCTTATTAAAGTAGATGTGAAAAATAAGAAGGCTACTTTTCATTATATTTATGAGCATAAAGATGAGTGGGGTGTAGAATCAATGGAAGAGGAAGTTGTTTTAGATTATGACTATCTACATATTGTTCCACCTATGAGTCCTGTTGATGCTGTAAGAGAGTCGAATCTAGTATGGGAAGAAGGGGCTGAAAAAGGTTGGCTTGAAGTAGATAAATTTACTCTTCAACATCGCCGTTATAAAAATATATTTGGAATAGGTGATGTTTGTGGAGTGCCTATGGGTAAAACAGGTGGTTCTGCTCGTCATCATGCACCGATTGTAGCAAAAAACATTATTTCAGCTATGGGTAACAAACCATTAGAAGAAAAGTTTGATGGCTACACAGTTTGCCCATTAAAACCACGATATGGTGAAATAATCATGGCAGAGTTTGGTTACGATGGACCAATGCCTTCTATACCTTTTTGGAAAGATATTTCAGTTCCACGTTATTCATGGTGGATTTTTGATGTATATATGCTAAAGCACATGTATAAACATCTAATGATGCGTGGTTTGATGTAGTAAAAATGGTAGAGAGGCACCCATGTAATTAGCTATTAGACTCTGAATCAAGTTCAGAGTGACGTAATTGTCGTCATTCCAAGCTTGACTTGGAATCTAGTTTATGAACTAATGACTCTCACTTTAAGTTTTGTAAATCCCATTTATAAATGTACCCGCTAGAACTAAGTCCAAAAAGTTTATCATCTTCTGTAAACATACTCGTAATGTCTCCCGTATGTTTTTTAAAAGTATCTACAATTTTATTTGTTTTAAGATTATAGACGTATAAATAGTTTTCATTCTTATTTACTTCACTAAAGATAAGATTATCTTTATAAAACACCATCCTATATATACTTGTTATTTGAGTATTGTCATAATATTTTTTTAAAATTTCACTATATGCTCTTTGTTTTTCAAAAAGTGTTTTCACATTTTTAAGTTTTTTTGTTTTTGTATCGAGTATCATTAAACCATCATAATCAAGTGCCATATAAATCCATCTATCTTTATATAATGCAATATAATTCACCTCTTTGGCAGTTACGTATCCATACTCTTTGTTAAACTCAATAGTACTGATTTGATCCAAAAATTCACCACTGTTTAAATCATAAATATTTAAAAAACCTCTCCAATTGCCTGTATATACTCTATTGTTATGAACTAAAACGCTATTTATCCTTCTTACATCGAGGTCTTCATGGATTTTAGCTATGTTTTTAGGGTAATCTTTTTTAATATTTATTATCCGAACTATTTTATCATCTTTAAATACATATAGATTATCGCCCTTTCCATAGGCTATTACATAATTTTTATATTTTGTAAAATTTCCAATTTCATTTGTATCATAAATATAATTTTTTTCTTTTTCATCATCCCAAATCTTTGGCGAAGCTATCTTGTAGTTGCTTACTTTATTTAAACTTTTTTTGTCATAAAAGGTTATGTCTTGAACTGTACCTATATAAATATATTTATCACCTACCTCTATGGAATTTGGCTTGTTTGGTATTTTTACATATGTTGCGTTGTAGTATTGAGTAAAAGACTTAGTGATACTTAGTTGCTTTGACTTTACAAACTTTAAACTTTTTTTATCATAAATCTCTATTTTATAGCTACCTTGCTCGTAATTTCTTGTGAGTGCATAGATATATATCTTATCATGAGCCATATTCCAACTATCATCATTTTGCATTTTCACCATTGAAGCATTGGCGTTTACTAAAAGTGCCAAGAGTAATATTATTAGTTTTTTCATACTTTACAGTAACATCTCCCCATTTAAAGATTTAAAATCATAAATAGTTTCCACTTTTGTAAGCCCCTCTTCTACTTTAATTCTAAGTGGTATTACATTATCAGTTATTATATTGCTTAATTTAGTTTCTACTCTTTTTGTGGCTATTTTTAAATTTTCTATTGCTTGCATCTCTTGTGGCAGCTCTGTCACCATTGTTTTTAAGAGTATCAATATCTCTAGTTTTTTTAAATTTACTATGCTTCTTGGAAGTGAAGTTATCTTGGTTGCTTCTAAATTCAATAGTTTAAGATTAATTAACTCTCCTATGCTATCTGGAATATTATCAACTAAAGTTCTATCTAAATATACAGCTTCTAAGTTTTTCATATCTCCTATATTGTTTGGAAGTTTATAAAAATCTTTTGCACTATCTAAATCTAATTTGACTAACTTATCTAGCTTAGTAAATGACTCCGGCAACTCTTTCATATCAGAATAACTCATATCTAGTGTCTCTAAGTTCTCTAGTTTACCAATACTCTCTGGAAGAGACTCAATATCACTACTGAAAATACTTAAAACTTTTAATGCGCTACATGTAGATATTTCATCTGGTAAAGTTTTGAATTTTGAAGTGTATAAACCTAAATATTTTAAATTTTTTAATCTACCTATCTCCTTGGGTAACTCAAGCATATCTGTCCTGCCAAAAGTTAAATAAATTAAATTTTCAAGGTCAAATATCTCTAATGGTATATTTTCAATTGGCATATCTTTAAATATAAGAGTTTGTAAATTTTTTAAATTTGCTATTGTTTTTGGTATTTTCGTTATATTGTTTTTATCAAAACTTAGCTCTTTCAAGTTTGTTAACGTATCTATTTCTTCTGGTATAAATGTCAAACTATCAAAATTTCCGCCTATATGAAGAACCTCTAAAGAGTTTAAATCTTTATCTTCATAAATAACCGCACCTCTATTAAATTCATTTATCCATTGTACCAATTCACTTGGTTTTTCTGACTTACCAAACATTGAAAAAAGTTTTTTTAACATTTTGTACCTTTTAATCTAATTATTATAGGCATAATATCAAGTAAAAATTTGTTGATTACTGATTTTATTGACAGCTACGCCTCAGCGGTGTAGTGACCCCATTATAATAAACAAGAGATTAAATAATTATATCATTATGCTAAAATGACACTACTGAAGATACTCTAATATACACTAAAACGGATAAAAAATTAAAAATATAATAATACTAATCCTATCGTTGGGTGTTTTTACTCAAATCATTGCCAAAGAAAAAGTTATTGCTAAAATACCAGAGGCATCAGGCATCTGTTTTTACGCTCCATCAAAAACTCTTTTTGTTGTGAATGATGAGGGTAATATATATGAACTCTCCAAAAAAGGAAAAATAAAAAGAGAACATTATCTTGGAAATTTTGATTTAGAAGGGATTGCATGTGACAATGAAAAAGAACTTCTATATCTCTGTGTTGAGGGCGATGATTCTGTTTTAGTTGTTGATGTAAAAAGTTTCAAAATTTTAAAAGAAGTTCCTATAAAAAGAAAATTCAATGGCATAAAAGTTCTTAAAAAAGATAAAAAACATGGATTAGAAGCGATTGAGATTATTGATGGTGTTATATATCTTTCTAACCAGTCATACAATATCTACCCAAAAGAGGACTCTTCAATCGTTTTCACAATAGACACACTTGAAAACAAAAAAGCGAAAATAACAAAAATTTTTAATCATGGCTATGTAGATATAGCAGCACTTAGTTACTATCAAAATATTTTATATATGATTAGTGACCACGATAACCTTTTGATAGCATATAATCCAAAAAACGAGAAAACAATCAAAACCTATAAACTACCTAAAGCTAGTCAGGAAGGATTATGTTTTGACGATGATGGTAAAATGTATATTGCTGATGATGGTGGGAAAATAATAAAGATGGATAAACCATTTTTGTAAAGTAATATTATAAAATTAACAAAGGTAGTAAATGATTGATTATAGAAAAAAATTAACAGTAGACAGAGAGTTTTACCCCATAGATAATCTTGATATTTCCATAGAGAGTGACAGAGGTCGAATACTATCTGCACCTGCATTTAGAAGGCTCCAAAAACGTACACAAGTTTTTGCCCTAGAACTAAACGCATCTATACGAACAAGACTTACACACTCTCTAGAGGTAGCGCAAACTGCCCGATTCATAGCCAAAACTATTTTCTCAAAGCTAACAGAAGAAAAACTAAAAACCTATGGCTTAGAGACTCTTAAAGATGCATTTGTTTCTACTGCCGAGATGACAAGTTTACTTCATGACATCGGCAATCCGCCGTTTGGACATTTTGCTGAAAAGACTATCAACAAATGGATAAAAGAGAATGCTCTGCCAATACTTGAGAGTTTTTCTGCAAGTTCTGATGAGAGTAAAAAACTCAAAGAGATGATTGCCAAAGATATTTGCAACTATGACGGAAACGCACAAGCCATAAGAGTAATCACAAAACTGCAAAAACTAAACCTCTCTTACACCCAAACTTTAGCGGTACTAAAATATACCAGAGGAGCATTTGAAGATAAACCAAAAAAGGGTGAACCTTTTGACTATCTTATGAAAAAACCTGGTTTTTACTACAGTGAAAAAGATTTAATAAAGACGATTCAAAAAAAGCTGGGCGTAGAACATGGACATAGATTCCCAATAACTTACATTATGGAAGCAGCTGATGACATCTCATACCTTACAGCAGATTTAGAAGACTCTGTTGAAAAAGGGATACTTAGTTTAGACGAGGTTTATAACCTTATAAAAGCAGAGTGTGAAAAAGAGGGAGAAAACTATCTGCTAGAGGTTATAGAAGATAGATACCAAAAGGCAAAAAGCGATGATGAACCTTTCCAATTTAACATGTTTTTTACTCTCGTAAGAGCAAAACTTGTTACTTCGTTGGTGTTTCATGTCGTAGATATTTATATTGACAACCACGAAGCCATTTTTAACGGCAAGTTTAACAGTGCATTGCTTGAGTATGATAAACATAGTAAGTACTACAAAGCTATTGAGATTTTACAAAATATATCTGAAAAACATATTTACAAAAATGCACATGTCCAAAAACTGGAACTTCAAGGCTACGCAATTATAAATGGACTGCTAAATATTTATAAACCTCTTTTAGGGCTGAGCTCAGAAGATTTTGAGAAGTTAATGCGTGATGAGGAGATAGAGTGTTTTATTGCAATGAGACTTATAAAAAGAATAGCATCAAAGCATGTTGTAGCGTACTCAAATGATGTTAAAAAACTAGATAAAGAGGATACAGAGTCATTTAAAATTCTTGAGTGGTACTACAGAGTGCGACTCATTATTGACTACATCAGCGGTATGACAGATGATTTTGCTTTACATGAATATCATGTTTTGCTGGCTATTAAATAGCACACTAAATCATACATGTAAAAATCAAAACTCAAATGTAGCAACTATTGGATTGTGGTCTGAGATTTTTTTGCTGTCTATCACTTTTGAGTATGTTAATTCCAAGTCTCTGTAAAATATATAGTCTAAGCAATTTGTAAAAACTTTTTTTAGGTTTACTTTGTCGCTAAAAGTAACTTCTTTTAGCGACAATGAATGTGTAAACTCTCTTAAGTATTGGACTCTTTTTACATTCCAAGTATTAAAGTCACCAGCAACTATCATAGCTCCTGTATGAGATTTAATCATTAATTTTATACTCTCTAACTCATTATAAAAATCACTGTTGTTTACAAAGTTGATAGCATGCAGGTTAACTATCAATATCTCTTTGTCGTGAGATATTTTATGCTTAGTTATTAGAGTTACTTTATGTGTTGCATATGTAAGTTCACGTTTTTGAGTAAGAAGTGACACATCATTCTCGCAAGATATTTTAAATGCACTCAAAACCCCAAAAACGTGTTTTTTAGTCTGAATATTTGGAGATAAGACATAAGAGAACTCTGACATTTCCAAATCTTTTGTTATCTGTTTTTTCACCTCTTGAAGTAATAAAACATCTACTTTATTGTATTGTACAATTGAGTTTATGTAGTCAAGATATTCGCTTTTAAGTGTTAGTTTAGCAACATTCCAACATAAAACCGTAAAACTATTGCCTAAGTTTTTATCTTGATGTTTTAAAGATTTTATAGTTTTTGTAGGCTTAAGCATAATTTTTCTTTTTACTATAGCTGAGGCGCTATAATTCTCATAAAGTTTTCCAAAACTCTTCTAGGTAAAGATACATCTTTCGTACCTGCTGATGAATTTGAAACTAGCTTGTTCATCCAAAACTCAATATCTTCTATAACTTTTACAGAGTAAACAAATGTAGCAACTTCATAATTTAAAAAAAGACTTCTATTGTCAAAATTAACACTTCCAAGCATAGCACTTGTATCATCAAAAAGTATTGCTTTTGCATGTAAAAGCGCACCATTATAGAGTGCAACCTCTACCCCGACCTCTTCAAGTTCTCTCATGTATGAACTTCTAGTTAGATTAACAATTATATTTTGTGAGTCTTTTGGCGTAATTAGTTTAACATCTATCCCTTTATGCTTAGCAATAATCAATGCTTGAATTATAGAGCTGTCAGGTATAAAATATGGTGTAACAATCCAGATACGCTTCCTTGCACTGTAAATTGCACACAGGAGCGCTTCATAAAGGATATCTTTACTCATATCCGGTCCAGATGGTACAACTTGTAAAAATGTGTCACCGCTGTTAGCAACACCATTTTTTGCAAAACTTATCTTCTCCTCTGAAGCATAAAACCAATCAGAAGCGAATATTTCAAAAAACAGTTCCGCAGATGTACCTTCGCTGAAAAAAAATATATCATCCCATCTTGTTCCATCTATATTTGGTCCGAAATATTCACTTGAGATATTCATACCGCCGCTTAAAACCCTCTTATCATCAAATATATAAATCTTTCTATGATTTCTTAAGTTTATGTAGTTTCTAAAGGGCATCTGAAAGATTGGCATAAAAAATTCAACTTTAACACCTGACTCCCTAAGTTCTTTCAATTTAAACTGAGAGAAGTACAACCCTATAGAACCGAGTGAATCTATAAGTATTTTAACTTTTACCCCATTTTTTGCTTTGTTAACTAGTGCCTTTACAATCTCTTTTGTAACATCATCATATTCAAAAATATATGTACTTAAATATATAGATGTTTTAGCATCCTCAATACAACTCATAAACTTTTCATATGCTTTTACAGAATCCGTAAAAAGTTCAAACTTCTCATTTTCACTAGCATCTGCAATACCATAACTTCTTAGTACATCATGGACGGGATTTTGCTTATAAAAATTTTTTGTATGTTTTTGAAGTATTATTGGTTTTTTCTTATATCTGTTTTCTCGTTTTCTTAAACCAAAAATCAAATACAGGAGAACACCTACATATGGAACCAATATCATAGTCAGAAGCCATGCTGTCATACTAGCCGGCGTTCGCTTTTTATAAATCATATGCGCAAATACCAAAACAATTAACAATTCCCCGAATACTGATAAAATATAATAGATTAAATTATTTGATATATCAATATTCATCATGCTATATTATTTGATTTTCCAAATAAAACTCTTATTCCACCAGTAATCTTTGCCATTTGCAAAGCTGACATACCAAAGAAAGTTTGTGATTGTATATCTGCACCTTTATCTATTAAATATTCAACAATATTTTTGTGTCCAAACATCGCTGAAAACATTAGTGGAGTTTTTCCTCCACCATTGTCTGCATTAACTTCAGCTCCATGTTCTACAAGCAACATAACAAGTTCAAGGTTGCCTTTAAAAGCTACTCCACCAAGTGGAGTTTGTCCTCTATCATTTCTTTTATCTACCTGTGCTCCATGGTTTAGTAACATTTTTGTACATTCAACATTACCATTATATGAAGCGAGCATAAGAAGAGGATTCCCCTTTTCATCAGATAAATCAGTATTTAGGCCGGCTTCTATCATATTTTTCAATGTGTTAGTTTCACCAACTCGTGCAAAATGAAGCGCCATAAGCTGAAGTTCCAAATACCTGCTATTTTCGTCTTCCGTAACTGATATCTTCATTGTTGACCCTTTTATATGCCAAGTGCTTTTGAGACACCTGCAGAATAGGCTGGGTCAACTTTTTTAAAAAGTGCCAATTGTCTGTCAATTATATTTTTTGGCACACCGCTCATAGCTTCTGCAATATTACTAAATAGTTGTTGTTTTTGATAACCATTCATTAGATTAAAAAGTGCTCTTGGCTGAGAGAAATAATCATCACTGTCTTCACGATGGTCATATCTGAAGCAATCGCCATCTATGTCAAAAGGTGGCTCAACATATTGTTTATCTTCAACAGGACCGTCAAAACTATTTGGTTCATAATAAGCATCACTCCCTTTTGGCTCATCAAGCCTCATTGGGCCATCAGCGTGATATGTATTTACTTCACTAGAAGGTTTGTTTACCGGAAGCATCTCATAGTGTGTACCAATTCTGTATCTATGCGCATCAGCGTAAGAGAGAACTCTTGCCTGAAGCATTTTATCAGGTGACCAACTTATGCCCGGGACTACATTTGATGGGCTAAAGGCAGATTGTTCTATCTCGGCAAAATAGTTCTGCGGATTTCTGTTTAGCTCAAACTCACCAACATCAATCATAGGATACTCAGCATGTGGCCACACTTTTGTCAAATCAAATGGATTAAACGTCGTGTTTTTACTCTGATCATCTGTCATAATTTGTATTTGAAATTTCCACTTAGGAAAATTTCCGCTTTGTATAGACTCATAAAGATCTCTTTGAGAACTCTCTCTGTCTTTTCCTATAACTGCTTCGGCCTCGGCATTTGACATAGTCTCAATTCCTTGAGCAGTTTTAAAGTGAAACTTCACATATGCTCTTTCATTTTTATCGTTAATAAGGCTGTATGTGTGAGAGCCGTAACCATTACGAAAAAAACAGGAGTGTTGTTTCCAACCAAATCCCAATTCCCCTCTTTTGTGTAAAACTTCATGGCAAACCCTCTAACATCCCTCTCGGCATCTGCAGCACCCTTCTCTCCAGCAACTGT
This sequence comes from Candidatus Sulfurimonas baltica, assembly GCF_015265455.1. Classification (NCBI taxonomy): domain Bacteria; kingdom Pseudomonadati; phylum Campylobacterota; class Epsilonproteobacteria; order Campylobacterales; family Sulfurimonadaceae; genus Sulfurimonas; species Candidatus Sulfurimonas baltica. The sequence goes on from NZ_CP054492.1 coordinate 1,362,973, forward strand.
AGAAAAGCGAATTAACATAGGCGTAACTTCACCTATCTGTAAAACACTTGCTTTAGTATATGCACTTATGTCATGAGTTATTTTGAGTGTTCCAAAAGCACCAGAGCCTTTTGCATGTACGACACGTTCAGGAATTCGCTCTCTGTTTTGATGAGCAAGTTTTTCAATTAACTGATAGTCCTGCATAAGTAACGGACCACGCGCTCCGGCACTTAACGAATTTTGATTGTCACCAATTGGATTTCCACCTGTTGTAGTCATTCTCTTTTTCATAGCTATTCCTTACATGTAATGTTTTACACAGTCTATAACAAAAAATCTTAATAAAAAATTATACTAAGCGCACTCACCTTTAAAATATTTTTTTAATAAAAATGGAGGCAGAACAGTTGTAATAATTATTACAAAAATAAGCATTGCATAAATATCATTTGGTAATATTCCGTTTACTCTCCCCATTTCTGCAAATATAAGACCAACTTCTCCTCTTGGTATCATAGAGATTCCAATTATTACATTATTTCTTACGCAACTTTGAACAATGAAAAATGCACCTATAAATTTAGTCACAAAAGCTATTGAAACAAAAGATAATCCCATAATCCAAAAAGAAGAAGATGAGAAATCTATAACAGTTAGGTCCATAGAGAGACCGACCATAACAAAAAATATAGGTGTAAATATTTGAATAATTGGTGTCATACTCTTTTTTACTTCATCAAGAAGTATTTCATTTGTGCTCAAAAATGCACCAAATGGGAGAAAGAACCTTCTTGAGAGTGCAATACCTGCTGCAAAAGAGCCTAAAATAGCGGGAGCGCCAACTAAATGTGAAAGATATGCAAAAAATAAAATAAGCGAAACAATAATCGTTGGAATATACCCTGGAACTAAATCATTTCCATTAAACTTATGTATCATATAAGAGAGTGACTTAGCCAAAATCGGGGCCAATACTAAAAACATCATAACCATCCCTGCAACTGAGAGTGTATGGTTAAAATTTGTCTCATGAGAAATTGAGAAGTCATATATAAAGACTAAAAGAATAATCCCTATAATGTCATCAATAACAGCCGCACCAATAACAATTTGCGCTATATTAGTCTTTTCCATATGTATATCTTTTAAAACTCTAAGGGTTATACCTATGCTTGTGGCTGTAAGTGTCCCACCGATAAACAATGATATGTCAAATGACAATCCAAAAATATAATAAGCTATTAACAAACCAAAGCTAAAGGGCAGTATAACACCGAGTATAGCAACAACAAGAGATTTGGTTCCTGCATTTTTCAATCTCGTGAAGTCGGTCTCTATCCCCACTTCAAAAAGAAGTAAAATAATTCCAATCTCTGCTAATATCTTCAATATTTCATTAGGCTCTACTATACCTAAAATTGATGAGCCTAAAAGTACTCCTGCAAACAGTTCACCAAGAACTGACGGTACTCCAAATCTAGCAAAGATTTCGCCCAATACTCTTGCAACTATTAATATTAAAAAAAGTGTTAAAAAAAAGTCATGTGCTTCCATAAAAATCATTATACTATTTTTTTAATACTTAACTAAAATAATTTAAAAAAAATAACAAAATACAATGATAGATGATTATATAGTTTTAAGTTAAACATCTTAAAGGTTTTCCTGCTAAAATATAACTCAAATAAACATATAAGAAACATTATTATACAAACTACAATTATTTAAAAAAACCGAGGTAAACCATGCTTATTCCAACAGATTTATTAAAAGGTAAAAAGATACTCCTAGGAGTTACGGGCTCAATTGCAGTCTATAAATCACCTGAACTTGTTAGACTTTTTGTTAAGGCCGGCGCGGATGTAAAAGTTGTAATGAGTGAAGCTGCCAAAAAATTTATAACTCCCCTCACTTTTGAAACTCTCACCTCAAACCAAGTGCTTGATGACACAAATGAATCTTGGGTGAATGACCATAACCATATTAAGGCTGGGGAGTGGGCAGATTTATTTGTAATAGCGCCCTGCTCTGCCAATACAATTGCGAAACTGGCAAATGCTATAGCCGACAATATGCTTTTACAGACTGCTTTGGCATACCCACATGTAAAGATTATAGCACCCTCTGCGAACACAAATATGCTTGAAAATCCAATTACAAAAGCTAACCTTAAAATGTTGGCTATAGCCTCTTATGAGCTTGTAGATACCCAGACTAAAGAGCTTGCATGTAAAGCAGTTGGAAATGGAGCTATGGCTGAACCTATAAATATATTTTGGCACTGCGCAAGAGCTATGCTTAAAGATGATTTTTGGAGCGATAGAAGAGTTATAGTTACAGGTGGCGGAACTGTAGAAAAGATTGATGATGTACGGTACATCTCTAACTACTCAAGTGGTAAAATGGCTTCATCTCTAGCTACGGCACTCTACTGCAAAGGGGCAGATGTCAATTTAATCTCAACTAAATTTGAAGACAATCTGCCAAAAGATCTCCATACTATTGATGTTCAAAGTTCAGATGAAATGCTTGAGTATTTAAGTGACTCTATACGCATTGCAAAAAAAGGGAAATTATCAAAGGCCTCACTTATGAGTGATGATAAAATTCGTCTTATACAGAAAAAACCATACCTTTTTATGGCGGCGGCTGTCAGTGACTATGTACCTGCTTACGCTCAGGAGGGAAAACTGAAAAAAGAGACCTTAGGTGATGAGTGGGAACTCAAACTTAAACAAAATATTGATATATTAAATTCTATTGATAAAACAGATATAACCACTATTGCTTTTAAGGCTGAAATGGACTCAAACAACGCAATTAAAAATGCTTCAAATATGATTGACAATAAAAGCGTTGATGCAGTTTGTCTAAATATCTTAAAAGACTCATCTAGCTTTGGGACTGACACTAACAAGGTTGATTTTATTCTTCCAGACAAGATAGAGTCAATCCCTCTCTCTGATAAACTTAGTGTTGCGTTTAATATTTTAGAACACGCAAAAAGTATGCACAAATAATTACCAAATGAATATATCACAAATAGACTCTTTGGTTAAGTTGATCAGCACAAATCCAAATGAGGCAAAAGCTCTTATAAAGCTAGTCTCTGTTGATATTTTAAAATCTTTAGGAGATGGTAAATATAGTGTTTTGCTTGACAACAAAACACTTACAGCACAGAGTGACAAGCCACTCAGCGAAGGTGCAAAATATTGGTCTCAACTCACACAATCGAAAGATTCAACACCACAACTATCTCAACTCTTAAAACATCCTGCATTACTTAAAAATATGCAACACACAAATTTGGAATATTCGCTGAAAGATTTAAGAACTGTTCTCTCATCTGCGAAACCGGAAAATACTCTTAAGCAAAACTTACTTGAACATTTAAGCGTTGCATCGACTAAAGAGGAATTTTCAAGCACATCTGCCCTTTTACTCTCTTTGCACAATCAGACTGTGACAATTCCACTCAATTATCATGGCTATTTTTCTGTTTTACAATTTAAAAAAAGGTACAATAAGAAAACTAAGAAGAGTCAAATAAACTTTTATGCGGCACTTGAACTTTTGGGACCTATTTCAGGTATTATTTCACTTGAAAATGGCGGAGTTAGCATTGAGCTAAATGTTGCTTTTGATAAAACTAAACAATTTTTGGAAAATGATATGAAAAACCTCTCTTATGATGTAGACATCTCTGTTGTAAATATTATAGAGCCTCTTTATATTGCTAATCTTAACTCTCTTTTGGACCTTTGCATATGAATAAAGCAAGACATATTGCAATTGTTATGGATGGCAATGGCAGATGGGCAGAGCTAAAAGGTAAAAAAAGAGTTAAAGGTCATGAAGCTGGAGCAAATGTTGTTAAAGAGATTACAGCATTTTGTTCTGAAAATAAAGATATTGAGAGATTAACGCTTTATGCTTTTTCAACAGAAAATTGGAAAAGACCCAGGCTAGAGGTTGAGTTTTTAATGAAGCTGTTAGAAACATATCTAAAAAATGAGCTTTCTGCTTATCTAAAGAACAATGTGCGGTTTGAGCCTATTGGTGACACCAGAGCTTTTTCAAAATCTCTGCAAAAAACAATAAAAGACGTTCAAGAAAAAACTTCACATTGTGACGGCTTGGTTCAATCACTTGCGCTTAACTATGGGGCTCAAGATGAGATATTAAGAGCCGTTAATAAAATTAAAAACTGTGAAGATGATATTACAGAAGCAATGCTCTTCAATGCACTTGACTGTAAGCACGATGTAGATTTACTTATTCGCACAGGCGGAGACCATAGATTATCTAACTTTCTACTTTGGCAAGCGGCATATGCTGAGCTATTTTTCACAGATATTCTTTGGCCTGATTTTACAATAGATGATTTACAAAAAATAATTAAAGATTTTACAAAAATTGAGAGACGCTTTGGAGGCTTAAAATAATGGAACTAACTATTTCTTTTATATTCGGTGTGCTATTTGGTTCGTTTTTAAATGTAATCATATTACGAATTCCCAAGGATGAGAGCATAATTTTTGGTGGCTCCCACTGCACAACATGTGGAAACAACTTGAAACCTTGGCACAATATACCAATATTTTCTTGGTTGTTCTTAAGAGGAAAATGCTCTTTTTGCTCTGCTAAGATATCGGTTCAGTATCCTATTGTAGAACTGATATCTGGATTGATATTTTTATTGCTTGTAAACAAGTTTGGTTTTAGCACTCCTGTTGTTTTTATAGCACTCAGTTTCTTTATGCTTTTATCTCTCTCTATGATTGATTTAAAGTATAAGATGGTTCCAGATTCGCTAAATCTTTTGGCTATGTTTTTTGCAATAATCGGTGCATGGAGCTTACACGGAGTTTTCACAAACTTTCAGAATGCTCTTCTTTTTGCCGGTGGATTTACTCTTTTGAGGTTTGCTCTATCTTACCACCTAACATCATCTGCACATAGATATGCAAAAAAAACTATAACACCTTGGACAAAAAACTATCACACATACCCATTTATAGAAGCTATGGGAGAAGGTGACATAATGGTTGGAGCAACAATGGGTGCACTTCTTGGAATAAAACTAACACTTGCAGCTATATTTCTTTCAGCCATCTTAGCACTTCCTATTATGATATTTCTTGTAAACAGATATGGGCAAGGTCAAACAGTCCCTTTTGTCCCTTTTTTGGTTTTATCGACATTTTTAGTTTACATATTTGACAGCTCTGTATTAACATATATTGAGGCTCTTTACTAATGCATGAACTAAAAAAATATATAAGAGACTCTTTATCTGTTATATTTTTATCTATTTTTATCCCTCTTTTTGCCATAGCTTCTGTAGTTTTTCTTATAAAGTTGGCTACATATACAGCTGTTATACAGCTGTCAATATGGGAGATGACAAAACTCTTTTTTTTCATAATCCCTGAACTGCTGTTTTATTCGCTTCCTATCTCTTTTTTTATAGCCGCTACCTTAACCCTGTTTAAACTCTCAAATGACAATGAGATTGTTGTGCTGTTTGCACTCGGCATAGAGCCTAAGTTTATACTAAAAACATTGCTAAAACCTGCAGCTATGCTATGTATTATTCTTTTATTTAATTTTTTCGTACTTTTTCCACATGCCAAAGTTCTATCAAAAAACTTTATTTCATATAAGACAAGTGAAGCAAAATTCAATCTCTCAGCTTCGGAATTTGGTCATAAATTTGGTGAATGGCTACTCTATATTGGAAGCGATAACGGGGATGAAAGCTACTCTGATGTTATTTTATTTAATAAAAAACAAAATGAAGAGGTTTTAATAGGGGCAAAAAAAGCAGAAATTATTAATGACTCTGGAATTTTGCGATTAAAACTGAGCGATGGGGAGGGTTACAGCTATTCGAAAGATAAGTTTACACAAATAGACTTTCAAACAATGTTTATTAACGATACAATGAAAACGAATGTTCTAGATTATAAAAAACCTGTTGAGTACTGGCTTCAAAGTGGTGCTGGTTACAAAAAAATATTTATAATAAATATTTTACTTAGTCTCTTTCCTTTGATAAGCCTGTTTTTGGTTGCAAGCATAGGAATTGTACATGTAAGACATCAAAAAGGGAAAATATATCTATACTTATTTTTGGGAATTTTAGTTTATGATGTTCTTGCTTTTGGGTTGCAGGGTAAATTTTCATACTATACTATTCCATTGTTTATTACCGCTTGGCTAGCTGCAACATATTTCATCTACAGAAAAACGATTGTTGCAAAGTTTTAGTGTTTTATGAGATGTGCTTTAACAATAGCCTATGACGGCACAAATTTTCTAGGTTCACAGACACAAAAAAGCTCTCCAAACACCATACTTGGAAATCTGGAACATGTACTTCACAAACTACATGTAGATTCAAAGATTATAGCCAGCGGAAGAACAGACAGAGGTGTCCATGCCACAGGTCAGGTTTGCCATGTTGATTTACCGGAGTTTTGGAATGACCTTGTAAAACTTAAAAAAGTTCTAAATGAGATGCTTCCAAACTCAATTGTTATCAAACATATAAAAGAGGTTGAGAGTGAGTTTCATGCCAGATATAGTGCTAAAAAAAGAGTTTATAGATACCTGATAAAACAAGGCGATAGCAATCCTTTTGAGGGTAACTATGTTACATTTGTTGATTCTATAGATTTCAATAGTGTTGAGAAAAATATAAAGCTCTTTAGAGGTGAATTTGACTTTAAATATTTTATGAAAACAGGAAGTGATGTAAACTCTACATGTAGGACTATTTACAGAGCGTTTGCTTATAAGCATAAAGGGTATATAGTCCTACATTTCGAAGGAAACGGCTTTTTAAGAAGTCAGATAAGGCTTATTGTTGGAGCACTCCTTACACTAGATGCAGATAAGATTATTCAAAAGCTACAATGCGTAGAGAATCACAAGCTTAAACCTGCTAAATGCAATGGTCTTTATTTAGCCAAAATTAAATACTAATATATTTACTTTTTCAACATACTCCATAAAATTCCGAAATATTCATGCATGGCAATTTTTGAGTCATACAGGTTGTCAATGTCGGGTGGTGTAAAATACAGGTTAACATCTCTTTTATGAAAGTCAGTAGGTGCAGCAATTGGGTTTAAGCCAAGTGATTTAAAAAGCTTTACAGATCTAGGCATATGGCTTGCCGATGTTACAAGGACAAAAGCTTCATCTCCAATCAAACTTTTCGTAAAAATAGCCTCCTCCTTTGTATCTTTTGGTTTTGGATTTACTATAATATTTTCAGACTTAACACCCAGCGCAAGAGCCAAAGAGGCATTCATCTGGGCATTGGAAACATTTGTATCCCCCTCATAACCTGTAAATATAAGTTTAGAATTTGGTGTTTGCAGATGGATTATAACACCCTCAAGCACTCGTTTACTTGCAACTTGTGATGATAATGGCTGAGATTCATCTGTGTTATGTCCGCTTCCCAATACATGTATATATTTTATTTTTTCTTTATACCAATATTTTGGATATTGGTTTTCCAAATTTTTCACTAAAAAGTTTGAAAACGGATGGTATGAAAAAAGGAGTAAAAGCCCAAGCGCAAAGCCTAGAAAAACTTTTGCAACTCTATACTTTGCATTAAACAAAAAATAAAAGCCAATAGCAAAAGCTATAAGTATCATGCCAAAAGGCTCAACAAAAAAAGTTATAAACTTCTTTAAAAAAAATCCAAATTCCATTATTCCAACACCTCATTTATATGTTTTGAGACTTCCTCATGCCAAAGAAGCTCTTTATGTGACAACCCTTCATACTCTTTGTAGAGTACCAAGTTTTTTACATATTGTTTTAAATTTCTTGTATTTTTTATATATGTTATTTCATCATCTTTGCTCGCAAAAACATAAGTCTTAGCATCTATTTTTGAGACTAATTTAGTTTTATCAAATTTATATCTCAAAATCCATGGCATATTAAAACCGTACTTCTCTTTAACAAGTAAGGCAATAGAGTCAAACGGTCCAACCATAAACAGACCTGCAACACTCATTTTACTCGCTACATAAGCAGCAACCAATGAGCCTATAGAGAAGCCTAAAACATAAAAATCACCATAATTTTTTTTAACTATTTGAGCTACTTTGAGAGAATCATCTAAGAGATTTTTTTCATTAACAACTCCACCGCTTTTTCCGTAAGAGCGGTAGTTGAAGGTGATTATTCTTACATGTGGGAACAACAATGAGAGTCTTTTAATAAGACCTACGCTGTCGTGAGAGCGTCCTGCAAAAAAAAGAAGTGTCGAATTTATACTGGGGAGTTTTCTGTACAAACTTTTTGGCTCATAGACAACACCCTCAAGCTCAACCCCATCATCTGTCTTAATACTAAGTATTTCAAAGTCATCGTCTAGCTCTTCTTCACGGTAGTAAGTTGGTGAAAACACCATAAAGTACTGCCAATGGTAAAATACAAAAGCTAAAACACCAAACGTAAAAAGTAAAAATAGAGTATATATCATTCGTAACCTTATTGAGCGGAATTATAGTATAATTCGAATAATTATTATAGGACAATTATATGCAAGCATTTGGGAAATTTTCAAGAAAAATAGATTTAGAGTATATTGTAGAGCAGTACATTTACATTCAAGAGAGTGATGAGACAATCGATTCAGAACAATTAGAGCAGATGCTTAAACACAAACGTAAAACTGTTATTGGAACTATCTTTTTATACAATCCTACAATAGCACCTATAGGGTATAAAGACAATGCAAGCTTAGATGGGCAAGGATATGAGTTTAAGGGTCAATTTGATGAGCTTGCATTTGATAAAAACTGTACTCTTTTCGCTTCGGCTATCAAAGATGGATACAGAGGCAAACTTATAGAGATCAAATATCTTTTCGGTCTTAACAAACCAAATATAGAACCAACACCTATATTAGAAGAGTTTGATGGTGATTTAGACAGATACACAAGCAATCAGCTAACTCGCTACGATAAAGAGCTTAACTATCAAGACTACCTCAATATTCGTCTTAGCGGCAAGTTTGTTTTCTTTGCTTCAGGAAACAAATATGACAGACATCACAAAAACATCATCGCCTATGCCAGAAATCTTTCTGCACAAGCTGCAAAACTTGGGAAACATATTGCGTTTATGTATGACAATAACCACGATGCTGCCGAGAGTCAAGAGGTTGCATATTTTTTACCGGCAATTGCAACTGGAAAACTTAGAGACATAAGGGCAAATTCATTCAAGAGAGCCTTTAAAACTAACCCTCCATCGATTGTGAAGACAAATTAAGCTTTATTGTAAAACAAGCGCCAATACCCTCTCCCTCTACAGCCTCTTGATTATCTACATGTAGGCTTCCTTTGTGGTGGTCTTCTACAATTGTTTTGGACATATAGAGTCCAAGCCCTGTTCCATTTTTTTCGTCTTTTGTTGAAAAATACGGATCAAATATATTTTTCATGATTTCTTCCGGTATTCCGCCGCCATTGTCGCAAATAATTAAACTTCTTTCTTTTGTGGTTATTTTAATCAGCGGTTTCTCAATACCCTTTTCTTTAAAATTGTCCTGAGCATTTTTAAATATATTCAAAACAACTTGCATAAGTTCACTGTCATAAAGTTCTATTTTTTCATTAAAATTGTAATCATAGATAATATTAATATTGTCATTATGAAGTGAACCTTCGATTATTTTTAAAGATTTTTCTACAACACTCTTGAGTGATGTGAGCACAGGCAACTTGTTTGGTTTATAAAAATTTCTAAAATCATTTATTGTAGTAGTTAGGTTTTGTGTATATATTTCAATTTTTTCAAGCTGCCCTACAAAGGAGTTTTCACACTCATCTCTCCCCTCTTTCGTCTCTAGGTTGTACTCTCCAAGTTGAATTTTAATCATCATATTCATGGACGTTGCAGAGATTGAAGAGAGCGGTTGTCTCCACTGATGGGCAATCATGCTTATCATCTCTCCCATTTGAGCCATTCTTGTCTGCTCTATAAACTTACGCTCTTGCTCTAGCTTTTCTCTTTTATATTGGTTCTCTTGAGTCACATCCTTTAAAACAAGCATAATTGTTTTTCTGTCGGGCATCAGACTCATGCTAATAATTGCATCGACAATATTATCATGATTAACAATACAGCTGCTTTGAAAATTATGGTGTGACCCTTTATAAAACACATCTTTAATATTATCTACCATCTCGTCTTTAAAATCCGCAGATATAAACTCAAGAAAAGATATCTCAAGGAGTCTGTTTTTTGAGTATCCGGTAATCTCACTCAAGGCTCTGTTTACAAAAAGAAAGTTTGTATTTTTATCAATAACTGCAATTCCGTCTGTAGTCATATTGAAAATTGTATTTAAATTTGATTTTGACTCAAGGAGTTTATTGTGCTTATTGGCAATATTTACCCCAAGATACTGAAACTCTTTTTGATCTTGAGTAGGAAATATCAAAAAATCATCATCTTTTGTATCTTGCAATTTTCTAACAATATCCTCTATCGGCAAAACTATAGATTTTGCTACAAAATAAGAGATTATAAAAAATATACCGATGAGTAACAACCCTTCAATAATAAACTCTGTTGTCTCTCTTTTTACGTAATCATAATAAGCATCCAAATTAGCCTCAACGATCATATAACCGATAGGGACATCCAACACAGAGAAGGTGTTTAAGACTATGTATTCCTCTGTATTTTTAATACTTTTCTCTTCTTCTTTCAAAAGTGCCTCAAATCTGGGGTGTACCTCATGAACAATATTGGATGATTTGTTTTTTGCTAAAATAACTCCATCTTTGTCAAGAATATATACGGAATTTATATAATCACTGTTAATGGAATCAATGCTTAGCTGAATATTTACTTTGTCTTGATTGTAAACATATGCGCTTGTATGCTCAACAAGTAAATCATTTACAATGCTATTACTGCTCTGAATAACTTCAAACGCATACTCCTTTATTTTATGAAGCTGAAACAAAAAATTAATACCAAAAAACGAGATAATAATGGCGAATGAAAGAGATATCACCTTAGTCTGTATAGTTTTGAATTTAAACATTATTCACCATCCTTTATGTATTTATCAAAACTTTTTGGAAGTGATATTTTTTTATTTTGCAACCTTGCTTTTGAAAACTCAATTTTTATATGCCCTCTATACCAATAAAAAGCTCCAACTGCATTTTTATTGGACGTATATACTACATGTGATGTTGTAAAAAGCAGTAAATTTTCACTGTTTTTAGGAACTTCTTCAAATGAATCAACTAAAATAATATCAGCACTCTCAATCTCGCTGCTTAAAGATAGATTTGGAGCATTAGCAATAACTACTTTATACTCATAATTACTTGTATAAACAATAACATTCTCTTTTGGCACCATAGCATGAAATATTTTATCAAATATCTTAGAGGCAGTAGCAGTATCAAAAGCAGATAGCTCAAGTGCTAAAAGTACAAACAGAATTAATTTCATTTAAAACATATACTCCATACTGATAAAAAACCGTTGTTCAACGGGGGATATATTTATAGGTTCTTCTGCTAAAAATGTGTTTGGATCAACTCTATAATAACTATCTTCATAACCCCTATTAAAAATATTTTCACCTTTTAAAGAAAGAATTACGTCATTCGTATAACGATATTTTACACCTGCACTGTAATCATAATAAGATTTATTATTTATATTGTTTCTATTGTAAACCAACTCATTAAAAATATCAAACTTTCCAACTCTATTTAGTGAGCGGACAAAAGCAGCAATAGATTTGTTATTAAAATTTCTTATATCTGCATATGAAACATTTGAGACAAGTTTATTGTCTATGTCAAAATTATAAGTATATTCCAAAAATGTAGATATGTTTTTTACATCATTTTTACTGTTTGTAAAAGCTCCTGATGGGTTAACTGCAAGATTATTTTTTGCAAATGGGAGTTGCTGAAATAAGTTTTTGGTAACACCGTAGGTAGCTACAAACTCTATTTCGTTTTTTCCGTCAATATACTTTATCTCCTCACTAATCGCATTTAAGACTTGATTATCAAGTGGTCGTTCAGTCCATGGAAAATCTACATATATATAAGGCTCAACTAATGACTCAACTCTATATGCAAAAGATTTAAAAACAAATTTTTCATAAATATATGTGTGACTTAAACGAAATTGAAAAAGATCTTCATTTTTAATCCCTCCGTTATTATCTACAATAGCATATTGGGTAGCTGCGCTTATTATATTATTATCGGAGATGCTATATCTCTCTTCTAAGAAAATAGTACTAATAGATTGTCTACTATAATCATCCTTGGAACTTAAAACACCATCAACTTTAGCTTCTACCATCTCAAAACTTTTATTACGAAACTTTGCTCCGGCAATTAAGCGATTATAATCTGATTCATTTGTATACTTTATCTCTGCAGTAAAAACACCCTCTTCTCTATCAAAATCAAGATCTGGAGAGTAAGGTGACTCATCAAAACCGGCAGCTGCAGCTTCTTTATTCTCTCCGGAGATATGCGTGAATTGATTATTTACAGAAATAAATATATTTTTAAAATATGTTGTCTCATAACCTATATTTAAATAGTCATAATGACCTGTTGAGACCTCATAGGTAGCTGTGGGACTTCTCGCTATAGAGGTATCAAGATTTGATGTTCCTGCCATAACTTGGAGTTTATTGTAGTTAGTATATATTGAACCAAAAAATGAATTACTCTCAGAATCACGCTTTATTGGAATATTATGACTTGAATACTCCTTTTTTTTGTCATCACTTCTAGATACATATGTAACATAAGAGTAGTCCTTCAGCTCATCTGCATAATATGCAGATTGTTGATTGAATCCACGATTTCCATAGTTTAGATTTAACTTCCCGCCTCTGTCACGCTCAGGAGTTTTTGAATAGAGTTTAATTAGTATATATGTTGGCTCAGTAGAGAATTCATAAGATGGTGAGCGTGTATATATCTCAACATGGTCAATACTATCTAGGTTAATATTGTTAGAAGCTGTAATACCGCTTCCAAATGTTGATGATACAAGTTCTTGATTATCAATATATAAACGTATACTACTGCTTGAGAAAAATGCCGAAGAACCCTTGTTGAACATATCAGAAATTCCGCCGCGACTCTCTTTGTATCTTACAATGGGGTGTGATTTTAATAAATCTTTTAGACTATGAGCCTGCATAATATCTAAATCTTTTCTTGTGAAGATAGTAACTGCTCCACCACTTTCAAGTTTTGTCTGTTGAGAAAGGTCACTATTGTGTGTGTAAGTTCCTAACAAGTCGTCCAGCTCTTCAGTGTGTAGTAATCCTATGGCTAATAATAATAAAAATATTAATTTCATTCTTCACCTTGTATTTTTTATATAATTTTAACATAAGAATCTTCAAAATAATTTTTATAATAAATTAAAACATTATATTGTACAATGACTAAATAAAAAAAAGCCAAACTTATTGTGAAGTAAGGACGGAAAGTTACGAATCTTTTTACTAAAAGATGGTCGGATTGCAGATACTTCTTCTATTTAATTTAGCAGTTGTTTACTTCATACATTAAGTTACTATTGGAATAAAATGAAGAATATAGCTTCAGAATTAAAAATCTATCTAAAAACAAATTTACCTAAACCCTCTATTGATTTTAAGTGGGGTGATTTTGAGAATGAAAATTTTTTCTCATATCTAAATAAAAACTATCCAAGCGACTATTTTTCAAACAGCGAAAATCAATTGGAGATTAAACATGCATTTAAAGAGTACTTTGAGCCTATTGGATACCCATTAGTAAAGCTCTCAGAAAATACAATACGTATAAAAGTGTTCGAGTACAAAACAGAGCCAAAAAATAGTTTAAACTTAGATTCTATTATTGATATTATTGAGGAAAACGAGGAGCTAATCGAATATGATTACAAAGGCAAAGATGATTTAATTGCTATCCCAGAAGATGTAAAAGACAAAATAATATATTTTGTAAACAACATTAAGAATGAAGAGATAAATAAAAAAGAGTTGATTAAATTTGCTGTAAGAGAAGCTTTTGAACTTGAAGAGAGTGATATTGTAATTATTAGAAGTAATCAAATAATTATAAAACTATTAGACGGATTTCTTGTAGAAGAAGTTGCTGACAATCAAAAAAATACTATTGCAGCAAGATATAATGGCATAGATGAGGCTAAACTCAAATCATTTAATGATGAAATTTTTTCACAACAAGATAATGAAGATTTTTTTTATTTTGCTGCTGAAGAGTTTGTTGATACATATTTTTTATCTAAGAACATAGATAATATAATTTACGAAAAAAATGCATTTTCATTGATTCAAACAATTATAATGGAGCAGTTAACTGACTCATATGATAATCAAAATGAGTTTTTCAAAGGGTTTGCAGGCTATCTGTTTAGAATACATTTCAAAGAAGTATTTGGTTATATAGCAGATATTATACTAGAAGAAGTTGGTTCATCAAATAAGTATATGATAGATTTTTTAAAATATTATTCTTTGGATGTTGTTGTTCTTGATGGAAACAAATACACTGTTCCACGCATAGAAGCGGAAAATGGGATGAGATGGAATATTACGTCAATAATGTCTATAGTAAGGATTTATATTAAAGCAAAAATATCCATAGAGAATATACATGAAACGATTGATAATTTAAATAATGATATCTCTAAGTTTTATATTGGTGGAATTTCCCCTGTAGAATATAACAGCAGATTAAAAAAAGAGATAGAAAATTTATCTCAAAATATTAACTCTGACACGAAAAAATTTAATTTATACACAGAGACTTTAAGTTCATCAAAAGATGAAAATGAGAAAAAAGTATTAAAAAATGAAATAATCTCACTTAAAAGTTATTTATTACATCTAAAAGAAAAGCAATCTATTCTCTCTTCTAAGTTTGCTGATTCAAGCACAATAACTGAGTATACAGATATAAAAAGAGAAATTGATTCTTTAAAAAGACAAGAGAATAGAGATAAGAAAATTATAGATCAAAATCAAGATTCATATTTGTCAATTAAAAATGCACTTATAAAAGCATTAACATCAAAGAAGACACTATTAGGTAGAGTTGAATAGCTGGATTTTGCTTTACAATCACACTATATATTAAGCGGTTAGAGTGTACAATTTCATTCCTATGCAAACTCCTTTTTTGGATGTAAGCGGGCGAGTTTTTTCTTTTTCTAAGATGTAGTTTTCATTTTTTTATAATTAAATCCCCCCCCAACCAAGACGCACTAGAACCTTTTTAAATGTGGTTTACTCTAATATCGAGAAAATCTGATAGATGCGATGAGCTGATTGCTGGATACCATCCAAAGCGATAGTCATCTTTAACCATAAAGAGAGTCGGCAACAATGAATATAGAAATTATATCAACAGATACAGGCACATATGATGCTATTATTAAATCAATTCAAGTAATGGGTCACGAAGCAAGAGTGAGTATATGTTTAAATAAATCAAACTTACAAGACGTTGTGCAAAGAAAGCCGGACTTAGTGATTTTGTCTAAAAAAAACATTTTTATTGAAAATGAAGAAAATATTTGCCTCTCTGAATACTTTGAAACAAACAATATAAATTTTTCAGGCTCATCAAAAGAGGCATTAAAATATGACTCCGACAAGGCATTAACAAAATCTTACTTAAAAGAGCAAGGTCACAATACAGCAAATTATTTTACAGCGACTCCCGGCGAATATATAAATGACAACAAAATACCGATAAGATACCCACTGTTTATAAAACCAAATAGTTCTGCCTATGGCAACGGTATTGACGATTTATCTTATGTTACAAATTATTTGCAGTTTGAGAGTAAAGTTTTATCATTATATACTACATATAATGAGCCTGTTTTAGTTGAAGAGTACCTTGAGAGCCAAGAGTTTACAGTTGCTCTTATTAAAACAAAAAAGGTGATTTACTGGTGAGTGCAATTGAAGTTGTACCGACTAAATCACAGAATGGAATTAAAGTTCTTGGATTAAAAACACGAGCAGAGAAGAAAGAAGAATTCCTAAAAACTGAAGATTGCGAGCTTGTAAGCAGGGTTAAAAATATTGCTGTTAACGCTTTTATGGATCTTGGAGCAAGAGACTTTGCACAAATAGATATTAAAACAAACAGTTATGGACACTGCTTTTTTATGGGAGCAAATCTACTTCCAGATATAAAAGATGAATCTAGCTATCTGGTTAAAGCATTCGAAATTGAACATGGATATTCATATAACAAGATAATAGAGATTATCGTAGATAAGGGAATCAGCAGAGTTTAGCTGAATCCTCCCCCTCTATGCTACACTCACCTCTTTTATGTCAGCAATCTTCAAGATGCTTTTATAGATAGAAGCTAGTAAAGATTTTCTGTTATTTCTTACACTTTCATCTTCGGCATTTACCATAACATCCTCAAAGAACTTGTCGAGTTCAGGCTTAAGACCAAAGAGAGCATCTAGCTCCTCCTCATAAGAGTTATATCTACATGTAGAGACTTCTATGTATCTTACATGTAGAACTTTTTCCGCTTCATGCTCAAAAAGCTTGTGATCAACTATCATCTCTATTGACATATTAATATCTTTAGTGATGTTTGAGACTCTTTTAAATGTTGAAAAAGATTCACTGAAACCTTCACTGTTTACCATAGTCTCTAAAGCTTCTATCTTTTTACCCATGGCTAAAAGTTCTCTCTCTCCAGAAGCTAAAACAGCTACAATGATTGAGGGGTTTACTTTAAAGTACTGCTTAACTCTCTCTAAAAAGAATGCCTCAAGTTTTGACATATCAAACTCTGCATAGCCTACTAACAACTCTTTTAAAGTCTTAACAATATCAAACTCTAAATTATGCTCTTTAGTTATTCTAATAAGACCATTAACGGCACGACGAAGAGCAAAAGGATCACGAGTGCCTGTTGGGATTTGGTTTATGCTAAACATTGCAAGAAGAGTATCTAGCTTAATACTCATAGCAACTATAGCGCTTAACTTAGACGAAGGAAGTTCACTATCTTCTCCATCTGGAAGATACTGCTCTTTTATACATGTAGCTACTTCATCGCTCTCGCCTAGTGCTTTTGCATAGTAGCTTCCCATAAGACCTTGAAGCTCTGTAAACTCATAAACCATCTCGCTTGTCAAGTCAGCCTTTGCTAAACTTACAGCGCGCTCTAGAGTCTCTTTACTTGAGCCTTCTGGCTTATATATATCAAAAAGAATATTTGCTATTTTTTTCTCGCGCTGTATTTTGTCAGCAACTGTCCCAAGACCTTTCATAAAAACAACTTTTTCAAGTCCGTTGGTGCTAAGTCCATTTTTGAGATCATTGTCATAAAAGAAAAGCCCATCAGCCAAACGTGGTCTAAGAACTGTTTCATTCCCTTCAATAACCTTGGTAAAATCATCAGTAAGCGCATTTGATACAACAACAAATTTATTGATTAATTTACCATCTTTAAAAACTGGAAAGTATCTCTGATGCTCTTTCATAGAGGTAATAATTACTTCAGCGGGAAGTCTTAAAAACGACTCATCAAATGAGCCTAAAAGTGCAGTTGGATGTTCTGTAATAGCAACTACTTCATCAAGTAAATCTTCGTCTATTTCAATTTTTATACCATTGTCTTTTTCAAGTGAAGAAAAATTTGCCAAAATATTTTCACGTCTAAGTTCAGGGAAGAGTGTTACACCGCCATCTTTTAAAACTTCAAAATACTCTTTAGCTCCACTGATATTAACAACGTCAAAATTGCTTATACGGTGAACAAAAGTTTGCTTTGATGACTTAACATTAAAAAGTTCCATGTCAACTAATTCATCGCCTAAAAGCACATTTACCCATCTGATTGGTCTAATAAAGCTCTCGCTGTTGCTTCCCCATCTCATTGACTTGCCAAAATCAAGTGACTTTATCCAGCTTTGTATAACATCACCTAGAAGTTCTGCAGAAGCTTTTCCTTTAAGATCTTTTTTATAGTAAAGAACTTCTTTCCCGCCCTTCTGTGCTTTGCCAATCTCTTCAATGGAAACTCCACATTTCTTTGCAAAGCCGATAGCTGCCGGAGTTGGCTCACCATCTTTGTATGCTACAGCTATTGGTGCGCCGAAGAACTCCTCTTCACTGTCATCTTGACGAGTTTTAAACTCTGCGTGCCAAATAACCAAACGACGAGGCGTATAGTAAAACTCAAACTCACATAAAAGTGAATTTTTTTCTAGTATATCAGCATATTTCTTCTCAATATTGTTTAACTCTTTTAAAAGCGGAACCGCTGGAAGCTCTTCTACACCAATCTCTATTAATAATGGTTTTAACATATCTTAGACTCTTTATTTTATATTATTGTCGCGATTTTATCTATTTATTGGTTAAAGAGCGCTTTTAAAATCTTTTTTTGCTATCTCAACGGCTCCATCAAAATTTAAAATTTTACCGCCATACAATTTTGCAAACGCACTGGCATCTTCATAGTTTGAAAATGCATATTTACTCTCTACGCTCATAGTCCCTTTTTGTCTGCTGCCAACTACGTAAAAAGCTTTTGTCACATCTATAAATTTCAAACTTTTCGCATCAACAACCTGAATATTTTCAAGAGGAAGTTTATTTACATGTAGGTCATCAACAAGACAGTAAAGAGAGCAGTATTGTCTAGCCTCACCGTTTAGTGTGGCTGCATGATTTGTTTTATAAAATATAACCAAATCCATGCCGCATAAAATTCCATCTCTCTTGTTCTCTCCAGACTGAAGAAGTGTTGCATCAATTAAGGAGACTGATTGAAACCTTTTAGTGTTTGGAGCATGATGCGAAAACTTTTTAGCACCATAGGTTTTAAAGGCATAAACTTTATAGACATTAAGCCACAGATAAAAAATAATTAGACTAGAAGCGGCTACAAACGCTACTATTTTGGCAATTTTTGAAGCACTGAAAAAGTTTATTCTCTTTGCCATAATTATAAATGCCCAAACAACGGCAATGTAATTAAAAATAGCAAATATTCTAAGCCAGCTATCTCCTCTTGCAGCGATTGGTTCTACTCTGTTTTGAGTAAGATTAAAACCTTGAATAAATCCATTTGCTATATCGCTGTAGTGGTGTAAAAAGAAAAATTCGTAAGTGTGTGAGAGTCCCCCTATTATAAACAGAGGTGCAAAAGCATAACCTAGAGTATAAAACACTCTTTTGAAATCTTCTTTCAAAACTTTTGCCGCAATGTACATTCCCAAGTATACTAAAGAGATTGTTATAAGCATTGCAAAAAACAGTGCACTGATTCCTACATAATCAACTCCACTAATAGCTATTTTATCTTCTAAAAAAAGACCGAGTTTCGACCATATAAATTCATCAGATATTGCAACACGTCCAAGTGCGTGGTGAAAACTCATGGCAATGGAAATTGCCGCTGTTATCAGAATGAAAGCCCAAACTTCAGCTTTTTGTATCTTAAAGTTTTTAAAAAGCGACTCAGATGGCTTTGTAAATTTTAAACTTACTGCCTCACATGCACTACTGCAATCCATACACAAAGTACAGTCCGTCATGCTTGAGCGTTTATCAAAGGTAAATGGTTTGAGGTTGTATGAACATGCATCTGCACACTCAAATGTTGTACAAGTCTTACAAGAATTTTCATAAGTACCGAGCGTTACAAAAGAAATTTTTCCAAAACCTCTCATCAAAGTCCCTATAGGACATATTGATTTGCAGTAGCTCATATCTTTATATATATAAAAAAACACAACTGAGATAACCGTTAAAACAATAAAAAAGATTGATGAAGCTATTGGAGTTTTATAGGCCTCAGGATATATATAATAAACCACCCAAAAACCCACTATAAGAAGCAAAAGACCGACAAAAGGGTTAGAGAGTACTTTAGGCATCTTTTTTTTAAGGCCGAAGTTAGTTATATATTTTCCCATAAAGCCATGTGGACAGATACCGCAAAAAATTCTGCCAAAAGTCGAGAGTGTAACAACTACAAACAGTGGCCAGAACAATGACCAAAAAACTGCAGTTGTAAAGATGTTTTCCTCTTTTACATGATGGATAAGTCCAAAGTATATAGCATATATAAATAACTCCAGAAGTATTAATCTAAGACCCATTATAAACAATTGATTTTTAAATAAAAACCTTAAAACAGGAATATTAAATATGTCACTCTTATCTCTTATTTGTTTTTCAACCATAATAATTCCTAAAATAGATAGCTATAAGTAAGCATTGAACTCATTGGAGCTCCGGCCTTGTATGATTCATTGCCGTATACATTTTTTAAAGCTTCCATTGCATAATACTTATTTGTCATATTTTTAATATTCAACTGTATATTATGCGATTTATATCCATAACCCACCATTAAATTAGTAACAAATTTAAACCCTTCATATTTTTTTGTATTTGCATTGTCCATATAGTAGCTGCCCCAACTTTTTGCGGTCACTCGTGTTTTAAAGCCGTTTGACATGTTAAATGCGGCAAAAAGCGAATACTGGTTTTTTGGAATATACGGCAGATAGTTTGAATCTCTAGAGACTAATCCAGCACCGACTTTTTCATTGAATTTTTTAAATTTAAAATCACTAAAAGCATAGCTGCCACCAATGTTCATATTCTGAGATAATTTATATACACCGTTAAACTCCAAACCTCTTTTTTGAGTCTTTCCGGCGTTGTCATATATAGAGTTGCCGTTAGAATCTAAAATCTGAATAATCTCGTCATCTACATCATTTTGATAAACAGCCAAATCATATGAGATATTTTTGGCTCTTGTTTTAATACCAACTTCATAGTTTAAACTTGTTGATTTTTCCAAAGATTCATTCTCGCCTAATTCACTTGTAGTAGGAGCTTGATTGGCCGTTGCTATAGATACATACATGTTTGTAGTCTCAGTTAGCTTATAAGTCGCCCCAACTCTTGATGATAGAAGCGTATATGACTTATCGGTTGTATAAAGACCAACTCCTGTTATATAGTTTTTTGAGCTGTAATCATAAGCAGTAATCTCATTGCCACTTATGTCAAAACTTAGTTTATCAACTCTTGTGCTAAAATCACATGTCAAGCCGTTAAGAGGTGAAAATGTCTCCATTATGTAAGCCCCATAAAGTGTAGTTGTACTATCCTCAGTTTGTGCCAAATCGCCTTTTACATCAGATAGTGTCTCACTTATATATGGAGTAAATGGCCATCCAGACGCAGGTAGAGTTACGTAATGTGCATATTTATACTTTCTGGAATCTTTGGTTATATCTGCTTTAAGAGTTACCCCAGCCACCAAAGAGGCTTTATCTCCAAATAAATTATGATTATAATCAAACTCTAAATCGGTTCCATATACACTGTTGTTGTCGCTCTCGTTTATTATTCCTGTTACCGGATGAAAGTGATCCCATGTATTAAAATAAAACCTTGGTTTGTAAGTTGTATCCCCTACCTCTTTTTCATACCTGACATTAAGGGCTAATATTTTTGAATCTCTTGAGCTATTTTGAAATTGTGCGCTTGTGTCGTGCTGTTCACCCGTACTCTCAAAAGTTGCGAACTCGCTGGCCGTCATTGATGTTGGTATATTCATATTTGATTGAGTATAAGAGAGCTCTGTTTCTATTGATGAATCATCTTCGAATAAATGACCATACTTTAAACTAAATTGAGTGGCATCAAATTCATTATTATCTCTCCACTCATTATCTATCTTCCTCTTACTAAAAGTTACTGAAGTAAAATCGTTTTCACCAAGAGCACCTCTGAGTTTTAGATTAAGATTTCTTTGCCCATCATCACCGAAACCAAGTTTTATTCTGTTGTAATCTTCCTCAAATACAGACTTTGTTATAAGTTGAATTACGCCACCTGTTGCATTGGCAGCATTTATAGAGCCTGGCCCTTTTTGCACCTCTATACTGGCTACATCTTGCATGTCTATAAAATCAAATCTGGTAAATGAGTCTGGGTCAGTTAGAGGCACTCCATCTTTCATAACCATAACTTCCCTTACACCATATCTAGCTTTAAGCCCTGCTCCTCTGATTATAAGTCTCGGACTGGGAGAGTTTGTGGATGACTCTGCATTTACACCCGGTATATTTTCTATGGCCTCTTGTATATTTAGTATGTTTTTATCCCCAATAGTTTTCTCATCAACAACTGAAATTGATTGCGACACCTCTTTTGTCCCTTTAAAGATTTTGGTTGCTGTTACACTAATGGCATCTAAGCTGACATCTTGAGCATTAAGTGACGAGAGTGCCAATAGTGTTATAAGTGAATATCTATATTTCATAATTTTCCTAAGCTAAAAGTTTTTAAGATTTGAACTTTAACTTAAGATTGTTACTTATCTGTTAAGTGCAATTGCATTAAAAATAAAAAATATTGATTAATTAAAAATTTCTTAAATAAGATAAATATACTCTTCTTTATGTCAATCTAAAAGTTTTAATAGTTACAATGTCATATAAATTAAAAATACAAGGAATTTAAAATGCCAAAGATAAATAAGTATGTAGATATTGACACCGTAGAGCGTGAAGCTAAAAAAGACCTGATTGACCGTCACTCTCCGTTTATTCACTGTGAAGATACAGCCAAAGCTGGTGAGATGTTTTCAATAACCGTAAAAATGGGTAACGAGTATACTCATCCTGATGATTTTGATCACTATATTGCCAACATGTCACTTTTTAACGGTGAGACGCTTCTTGCTCGTGCTGACTTTACACCTGGTGCTCTTGGAAATATAAAATCTCATGCACAAGTTACATTTAACATTATTCCAACTGGTAAAAAACTAAAACTTACTGCTCAAGCATACTGTACTAAACATGGTATTTGGGAATCAACTGAAACAGTAGTTGAAGTAACTGAATAACTATAAAATTTTCACCTTTTCAATAGGACTTTAAAGTCCTATTATACACACTTCTTTAGATAAAAATCAAAACTATTCATTATCATAATTTTATAGTATTTTTTTATGTTACACATGTGATATATATATGTTTTTTGGAACAATGATTGCTCCCTATATAATTAATATCTATATTAAAAGCCAAGAGCTTTTATGGTAAAAAAATTTGGAGATTATGTGGAACTAAACAATAACACAATAGAAAATAGCAATTTTACTATCACATCTCCTAATGAAATTTTTAATATTTTAAAAAAAATAGAAAAAATAGAAAAAAACAATATTATTATCCATATAATATCTTCTTCAGATAACACACAAATGCTTCAAAATTTAAAAAAAGAGATAAACGGTGTAGTTCCACAGGCAAAGATAGTTTTTCTCAAACACAATGAAAAATCTAAAATATGCTTGAATGTTTATACTTTAAAAGATGATGCAGAGAGTAAAGATTTCAGCAATGAGATATTCAATAAACTCTATAGAGACAATTCAAATAAAAGCGGCGAAATAATCAAATACAGGAACAAGCTTCTTAGCAGATATTTTACTGATCACTTAACAAATCTTCCAAATGTTTATCAGTTAAGAGGAGACTTAGAGGAGAATGAAAACTTCACATTGATTATTTTTAACATAGACAATTTTCAGACAATTAATAATTTTTATGGATACTTGATTGGAGATTATGTAATTGAAAATGTTGCCAAATATCTTCAAAGAAATATTCCAGAATATGATGTTTATAAACTATCTGGTGATGAGTTTGCGCTTGTCATAAACAAAAACATGTTTTTTTATGACTTAAAAGAGCACCTAAGTAACCTTTATGATCGTTTGAAAGACATTTCAGTTAAATATCAGGGTATTAATATATTTGTTAATGTCACCCTAGCCTCATCAGTCAACGGAGACAATACAAATATATTTTCCAAAGTCTCAATGGCACTCAGGCATGCTAAAGAGATTCGTGCCCATTTTTGGATATATGAAGATAAAATGGATTTTGAAAATAATTATGCAAAAAAACTTCAGTTATCGGATGTCGTAAGAGAGGCTGTTAGCAATTTTAGGATTGTTCCATATTATCAGGCTATTATAGATACCAAAACTTCTAAAATAATGAAATATGAGTGTCTGGCAAGACTCATAGATATAAATGGAAAAGTGTTGTCACCACTAGACTTTATACCTATAGCAAAAAAGATAAAAAACTACCATATAGTTACACAAACAATAATTGATAAATCATTCGCTACGTTTGAAATTCTTGATTTTGAATTTACAATAAATTTATCAATAGAAGATATTGTAAACAAAGAGATGTTTATATTTATCATGAATAAATTAAAAAATTCAAAAGTATCAAATAAAGTTACTTTTGAAATACTAGAATCAGATGCTATAGAGGATTTTAAGAAAGTTGAACGATTTATCTGTGAAGTAAAAAGATATGGTGCCAAGATTGCTATAGATGACTTTGGAAGCGGTTACTCTAACTTTGCATATTTGACTAAAATGAGTGCTGACTATATAAAAATAGACGGTTCTTTAGTTAAAGAGATTGACACAGACAGAAGTTCCCTTTTAGTTGTGGAAACTATAGTTGAGTTTGCAAAAAAACTTGGAATTAAGACTATTGCAGAGTATGTTCATTCTCGTGTTATTATGGATAGAGTTAAAGAACTAGGTGTTGATTACTCTCAGGGTTATTACATAGACGAACCATCTTTGATGGCTTAAGTACACTTTAGTAAATACTGAAGCTTTTACTCAGTTAACCAAAAACAAGCAAAAAATAGCTAAAATCTCATAACTAAAATTTTTAAGGATATTTTTGCTTAATCTTCCCAATGCCTTGGCATCACTTCGCATATTGATTGCGCCATTGATGTTTTGGATAATCTTAAACCCAGATTTTTTTACAGACTCCGGCTATGATATAACATGGAACTACTATACTGCTTCTCTTTTGTTTGTTCTAGCTAGTATTACAGACTTTTTTGATGGCTATATAGCAAGAGAATGGAATCAGATGACTATGCTTGGCGCTATATTGGACCCTCTTGCGGATAAGATGCTTACACTTGCTGCATTTTTAGGTCTCATGATGATTGGCGAGGCTTCTGCTTGGGCGATTTATATTATTATAGTTCGTGAGCTTTTCATTACCGGAATTCGAACTGTTGCGGTTAGCGAAGGATTAAGCGTTAAAGCTTCGTGGGCTGGAAAAATAAAAACAGTTATACAGATGATTGCCATTGGTTTTTTACTAATGCACTGGCCTTTTGCGACTGAGCTTTTATGGTTTGCGGTAGCTCTTACTCTATACTCAGGATTTGAATATCTTTATGGGTTTAAACAAGCAATTTTAAAAGGTAAAAATTAATGAGTTTTATTATCTCTCTTTTAGTCCTATCAGCACTTATATTTTTTCATGAGCTGGGTCACTATTTTGCAGCCCGTGCGATGGGTGTTTATGTTGAAGTTTTCAGTATTGGTTTTGGGAAAAAAATTGCCTCTTTTTACAAATGGGGTACCGAGTGGAGAATAGCACTTATACCACTTGGCGGATACGTAAGGATGAAGGGTCAAGATGACAGTGACCCTAGTAAAAAAAGTTACGACAACAACAGTTACAATGTAAAAACACCGATGCAAAAGATTTTTATACTTTTAGCCGGTCCTCTTGCAAACTTTGTTTTAGCATTTTTTCTTTATTTTATTATTGCTCTTGGTGGTCCTGGTATTTTATCTCCAGTAATTGGAAATGTTGTGAAAGATTCACCTGCTTTTATTGCAGGATTAGAGTCCAACGATACTGTAAAATCTATAAACGGCGTAGAGATTTTCACTTGGTCAGATATGGCTAAGCATATTGAAACTTCAACTGGTTCATTGGATATTGAGATTGTAAGAAATAATTTTATTGAACACAAAATTTTAACTCCAAAAATCACACAAACTACAAATATGTTCAATGAAATTATACAAAAAAAGATGATAGGAATCGCAAGTGCAGGAGTTTCTCATAAACTTGAACTAAGTGCAAGCGAGACACTATCCTATGCCACTGAGCAGACTATATATGCATCCACTATGATATTTACTGGTCTTAAAAAACTTATTGTTGGGGAAGTTCCGGCAAAAGAGCTGGGCGGAGTCATAAGTATAGTTAAAATCACATCAGACGCTGCTGCATACGGATGGATGAGTGTTTTGGCTTTTGCAGCGCTTATTTCCGTTAATCTTGGAGTTTTAAATCTTCTTCCGATTCCAGCACTTGACGGCGGACATATAATGTTTAATCTCTATGAATTTATCTTCAGAAGAGAAGCAAGTGAGGCTATAGTTATAAAACTCACTATCGCTGGATGGGCTATACTTTTCTCGCTTATGGGACTTGGAATATACAACGATATTAATAGACTAATGGGGTAAATATGAATCAAGAAGAGTATAAAATCTATATAGACAATGTTATAAGAAGAGTTGAATTTGCAAGAGTTAGAGTCAGCGCTCATCACATTGTAAAAATTGTAGCAATCAGTAAGTATTCAACAGCCAAAGAGATAGAAGAACTATATAACATAGGTCAAAGAGCTTATGGTGAGAATAAAGTTCAAGATTTAAAAGCTAAGAGTGAAGAGCTTAAAGAGCTTCCAATTGAGTGGCACTTTGTAGGCAATCTTCAAAAGAATAAAATAAATAATCTTTTAGATATTGACCCTACTTTGTTTCATGCACTTGACTCTTTAGAGTTGGCTTATGAATTGCAAAAAAAACTAAAAGCTAGAGAAATGACTCTTGATGCGCTGCTTCAAATAAACTCTGCAAAAGAAGAAAGCAAGCATGGCTTTATGCCCGAGATTGCAAAAGAGAGCTATGAAAAAATAGCTAATGAGTGTCCAAACATCAATCTAAAAGGTGTTATGAGCATAGGTGCACATAGTGATGACAAAGATGTAATTAAAAAAAGTTTTGAGATTACACATAAAATTTATAGTGAACTTAAAGGTGCAACCATTTGTTCTATGGGGATGAGCGGTGATTTTGAGTTAGCAATAGAGTGCGGGTCCAATATGGTTAGACTCGGCTCAGTTTTATTTCCTAAATAACTTCTTTAAAAATAATTATCTTACATATCCACTCTAAAATTTGCACTTTAGAGTGGCACTTGTTTAATAAATAATTCCCAAAGGGGAATTAAATTATTTTAAAACTTTTCTAGCGTTGATTGGCTGAATTGGTCTATTGTCATTACCGTGCATAACTTCTTTAAACTTAGCAACCTGCTCTTTGTTTACATGTGAGTAGTTTTGAAGAACAAGCCATCTAACACCCTCGCTACATGGTGGAGTAGTTAAAGAACCGTCAAATCTGTAGTAATCTTTGTTTTGTGGTAAAAAATCTCTTGCTTTTGCTGCACTAACTCCACAACTAGAAGTTTCTCCGGCTTGATCTGACATCTGATTCCAAACTTTTTTAATTAATTTATTCTCTTCACCATCTTCAAACATAAGTGCAACAACAGCCAATTCACCTTTTTCACTAACATGAACAAAATGAGCTTCTAAAGGAAAGTGTTTACCCTCAATTTGATTCTCGCTTGGTGTATGGAAATGAAACTGTTTTAAATCAAATTGAGTCCCATCAACCTCTATAGAGCTTCCAGGCTTAACATTAACCTGTATAGTATGTCCGTTGTTTATAACCTCTGCAGCCTCCGTAGTATATGAAAATTTAATCTTATCCAGCCCTTCTGCTGTAGTTACAATGACATCAGAGCTTATATTGACGGGAGACTGATTTCTGCCATCTTTACACATAAAATTTTTTGGATCTAAATTACCCCAATTCTCAGGACCTTCATGGCCTGTATAACCCCAATGGGTCCCATGTACACCTGCAAAAAGTGTAGTACTTAAAACAGCAGCCGTTAAACTGCTTGCCAAAGTTTTTGATAAATTCATTTCCTATCCTTATATTTAAATAGTAAAATTATAACTAAATTATCACACTAATAAAAGATTTAATTAAAAAACTTATGTTTATTTTTATATCTTACTGAATCGTTAAGGCGATTATCCACGCATTTTAGCTGGTACTCTACCATTTTTTCAAATGGATTTAAAAATGTCTTTAAATAGTCATTTTCTATGTTTTCATACTTCCAAAAGTTTAAAAGTTCTAAAAGACTCAAAGTTGATTCAATTGTAGATAGACAATAATCTGCCGGCTGCTCTTTTATCTTGAATTGTGAAAGTTTATTGTTCTCAAAACTAATATGATTTAGATTTTGCAAATTTTTTGATTCTCTTAACATCTTCAGTGAACATGCCCAAGTCGAATCTATAATAAATATAGCTATATCTTTTTGATTACTCGGCTTGTTGTCATGCAATTTTTCCCTGCTGATATTTATCGCATCTTTTGATGGGTAGAGTATATAACTGTTACATGTAGAGAGAATCTCATTGATTTTTTTATGATTGCTAAAGTCAATTCCAATAAAAAGTTCCGAATTTTCAAGCGACAGATGAGTTAAATGCCCGGTTCCATTCTTTACTTTTTTAAACTCTTTTGGATGCATCAAAATTATAAACTTTGTTTTTGTTTTAATACTGTTTACATAGCCACACATGCAGGAGCTTTTCGGTCTGTAACAATTGTAACATTTTTCTCTATCACCATAAAGTGTTTGCATTTTCAACCTATATTAAATAATAGAAATTATACTAAAATTAGACATTTAAAAGGATGATCTTGAACAAAAACTTTGACCTTATCGTTGTTGGTGGCGGTGCAGCGGGGATAATGTCTGCAATAATATCTGCGCGAGATGGAAAAAGTGTTCTGCTTTTAGAAAAACTTCCTAAAATTGCTTCAAAACTAAAGGCTACCGGCGGTGGCAGATGCAACCTTACCAATACTCTTTCAAATGAGGAGTTTATGGCTAAGTTCGGTCGTGACGGCCGATTTATGCAAGATGCGCTTGGGGCATTTGACCACAAAGCCCTTATAGGTTTTTTCAAAGATATAGGAGTTGAGACACACGCTCCTGACGGTTTTAGAATTTTTCCAACTTCTCATAGCTCATCTACTATTATCTCTGCTCTTGAAGATGAGTTACGCACTCTACATGTAGAAGTTTTATGCTCACAAAAAGTACAAAAACTTCTACATGTAGAGGATAAAATTGTAGGTATTGAAACGCCATCTGACACTTTTTATGCGTCAAATGTCGTAGTAGCCACCGGAGGACTCGGCTACCCAACGCTTGGAGCTCAGGGTGACGGTTATGAGATGGCTCAAGAACTCGGACACAAAACAACAGAACTGTATCCAGCCATGATGCCTCTTAAGACAAAAGATGAATGGGTTAAAAATTGTCGTGCAGATACAATCGCTAAAGCTGAGCTTAGAGTTGATTTGAAAAAACACAACAAACTCAGGGCAACAGGAGATTTGATATTTACAAGTAACGGAATCAGGGGTCCGGTTGTTTTGGATTTTGCCAGAGAGATTACACCACTTTTATCAAAATATGGCGAACTTTCAATACTTGCTAATTTAACAAAAGGGATGAATGAAGAGCAGTTAAACCAGCACTTAAAAAAAGAAGTCGAGACGAATCCACATGCAGAAATTTTAAAACATATCTGCACCCTGCTCCCGGAGGCTCTCTCTTTGGCGTTACTTGACTTAGCCGGCATTGACCCAAAGAGTAAATATGGGAAAATTTCAGGCTCTTCAAAAGCAAAACTCATAAACATACTTGCCTGGACACCACTTACAATCAACGGGCATGATGGATTTAAAATGGCTATGATTACAAGAGGCGGAATAAAT
Organism: Candidatus Sulfurimonas baltica; assembly: GCF_015265455.1. Taxonomy (NCBI): domain Bacteria; kingdom Pseudomonadati; phylum Campylobacterota; class Epsilonproteobacteria; order Campylobacterales; family Sulfurimonadaceae; genus Sulfurimonas; species Candidatus Sulfurimonas baltica. The sequence goes on from NZ_CP054492.1 coordinate 1,392,834, forward strand.
CTTAAAGAGATAAATCCAAGGACAATGCAGAGCAAGCTAATTGATGGTTTATACTTTTGCGGAGAGGTTATGAATCTAGATGGTCCATGTGGAGGCTACAACCTCCAATGGAGTTTTGCCAGCGGATATTTGGCTGGATTGTTAAAAAAATAATTATTTTGCTTTTTTAACAGCTTTTTTTGCAGCTTTTTTTGCTACTTTTTTAGTCGCAGGCTTTTTCTTTACAACAGCTTTTGTCACTTTCTTTGCCACATCTTTTGATGCTTTTGCTTTTTTAGTTACTTTTGCAACAACTTTTTTTACTGCTTTTTTCTTTAAAACTTTTGCCATTTTGGCTCCTTTTATTTTGGATTTATTACCAATAGTAATAAATTATAGAGATTATATTGTTTTTCAACAATAATGTCAACTATATTCTAACTAATAGTAATAAAATATAGTATTACACTGCTTTTTAAAATATATTTGCAAAACAAGCTATAATTGCACTAGTTAAACATATATAAAGGCTTTATTATGACATTTATAGATTTTAAAAAATTATTGCTTGATGCTGAAATAAGCTTGCCAAAATTTAGTAAACTTATTAAAGTAAGTGAGAAAAACATTCAGTCATATAAGACAAAAGGTAAAGTGCCCAATACGATAGCAGTAATTGTTACCTGCTTTTCAACAATGAATAAACAAGAAATAGATTACCGCTCTATAATAGAAGCTATAGGACTTGAAGCTAAAACAAAAAAAGGTGCCGGTTTTAAAAAAAGTGAAGAAGTTGATACTAAAGATAAAACATCATCTATTTAAAGTACCTGATAGAAGCAAAACCATAAGCTTTTGTCTGCCCAATCATACCTACATGTAGCGTTTTAACTATTCCACCCAATGCAAATACAGGAATAGAACACATCTCCAAAAGCTCTTTTAGCTCTTCTACCCCTTTTGGCTCACCTTTATCTGGAGATGTAAAAATTGGACTGAAAGTTACGGCATCAGCTCCCAACTCTTGAGCCAACAAAACTTCTTCAAAAGTATGAGTGCTTACAATAACTTCAAGGCCAAATTTTTTGGCATCAAAAATCTTGTCAAACTGCTTAGAAGTTAGATGAACACCAGTTGCATTTAGTTCTTTAGCCAAATCTGCATGTTGGTGAATAAAACTTTTCATAGTTTCAAACTTTCGGCAAACATCCATAAAAGAACTTGCTCCAAGATTGTAATTTTTATTTGACTTGTCTCTATAGAGTGCATAATTTGGTTTATGTTTTAAAAACTGATTGTATAAAGTATTTTTGAAAACATTTGGAGTGTCCATACAAAACTCCGCAGAAGTAATCAGATACTTTTGCATAGTGTTTTTCTTTTTTGCATAATTTAATTAGCTACTAAATCTACTATCTAAGCAGTGGGTTTCTAGACTTAGGAAGTGGGGCTTCAAATACAACACTTCTAGCTTCTTCATCATTTTTATATCTTTGAGCAATCCCATTTACGTGATACTCTAAGCGATTAATCAGGTAAAGTTCGTCACCACTGTATTTTGATTTAGATTCTGTTAAATAGTTTTGCAAAAACTTCAACTTCTGTATCTCATCATCAAAGCTTATACTCTTGATTAGACTCATAACTTCATCATACTCATCACCGCACTCTGAGATGAAATCATATGATAAATCTATTGTTTTCATAGTGTCAAGTGATTTAGAGAGTGAAAAGTGGTTATACAACAAACAACCTACAAAATACTCTATGTCTGAGCGTTCAAACTCAGAATATTGTCTATCTTCAGACTCAAAATGCTTATGCCAGATTTCTAAAATTTTTTCTATTTTTTTATTCATACGGAATTATACCCTATAGCAATTAACAGAGCTTTTAGTGACATGTAAATGACACTTTTTATTATTAACTTTTAACTTCTTATCATATAAAATTCATCAAAATATTAGGGGTTACTATGGTTGAAAATATATTAAAAAGAGACGGAACACATAAAGAGTTTTTATCATACAAGATTGAAGACGCTATTAAAAAAGCATTTAAGTCTCAGCATGTCACTTATGATAGCTCTGTGTTTCACAATGTACTAGAAAAACTTAAAGATAGAAGGGTTGTAGCTGTTGAAGATATACAAGATTCAATAGAAGAAGAGCTATACAAAGCAAGATACTATGATGTAATGAAGTCATTTTTACTTTATCGCCATATGCATAAAATGCAAAGAGACCACCTGCTAGAAGAAGACACAACATACATAAACTCAACTCAAACTATTGAAGAGTATATTTCTGGTACCGACTGGAGAATTAAAGCAAATTCTAATACTGGCTACTCAAATGCAGGACTTGTAAACAACACTGCCGGTAAAGTTATTGCAAACTACTGGTTAGATAAAATTTATACAAAAGAAGAGGGTCAGGCACATAGAAACGGTGACTACCATATTCACGACCTTGATTGTTTAACTGGTTACTGTGCAGGATGGAGCTTAAGAGCACTTCTAGATGAAGGTTTTAACGGTGTAAGAGGTAGAGTTGAAAGTGATGCTCCAAAGCATTTTCGTGAGGCTCTTGGTCAAATGGCAAACTTTTTAGGGATACTTCAAAGTGAGTGGGCTGGCGCGCAAGCTTTTTCATCATTTGATACATATTTAGCTCCTTATGTTTTCAGAGACAAACTTCCGTATAAAGAGATAAAAAAAGCTATTAGAAGTTTTATTTACAATCTTAATGTTCCTGCTCGTTGGGGTCAGTCACCTTTTACAAATGTTACAATTGACTGGACTGTGCCAGAGGATTTAAAAGATCAAATTCCTACATCTAAGCAAACTCACCTTTTTAAAGGTCTTCTTGATAGTGAACTAGAAGAAATGGCAGCTGAGCGCGGTTGTAAAAATCTTGAAGATATGACATATAAGAATTTCCAATCTGAAATGAATCAGATCAACAAAGCTTATTATGAGGTTATGACTGAGGGAGATAAAACTGGTCAACCGTTTACATTCCCTATTCCTACTGTAAATATTACAGAAGATTTTGATTGGTACGGAGAAAATACAGATGTACTTTTTGAAAACACTGCAAAAATAGGCTCATCGTATTTTCAAAACTTTATTGGCTCTCAGTACAAAAGAAACGATGCTGGTGAACTTATAGCGAATGAAGAAGCTTATAAGCCTGGACATGTAAGAAGTATGTGCTGTCGTTTGCAACTTGATTTAAGAGAGCTTCTAAAGCGTGGTGGTGGTCTTTTTGGTAGTGCTGAGATGACAGGAAGCATAGGTGTTGTGACTATTAATATGGCAAGACTTGGCTTTTTATATAAAGGTGATAAAGAGTCATTAATGCTTCGTATTGACCAACTTATGAATCACGCAAAAAACACTTTAGAAAAGAAACGTGTATTTATTCAAGAGATGTATGACAGAGGACTATTCCCATACACTATGAGATATTTACCAGGTTTTAAAAACCACTTCTCTACTATTGGTGTAAACGGAATAAATGAGATGATTAGAAACTTCACAAGTGATGCTTATGATGTAAGATCTGAAGCAGGAATAGAGTTTGCTACTGAGATTTTAAACCATATGAGAGACAGAATGGTTGAATTTCAAGAAGAGACAGGAAACCTTTACAATCTTGAGGCAACACCAGCTGAGGGAACAACTTATAGATTTGCAAAAGAAGATAAAAAGAGATACGGTGATTCAATTCTTCAAGCTGGTATGGATGATAATATTTACTATACAAACTCATCACAAATTCCAGTTGATGTTACAAATGATCCATTTGAAGCGTTAACACTTCAAGATGATCTTCAGTGTAAATATACAGGCGGAACAGTTCTTCACTTGTACATGAAAGAAAAAGTTAGTTCTACTGAGGCATGTAGAAAGCTTGTAAAAAATGTTATTTCAAACTTTAGACTTCCATATATCACAATTACGCCTCTGTTTTCAGTGTGTCCTAAACATGGTTACATAGCTGGAGAACATGAGTATTGCCCAAAATGTGATGAAGAAATTTTGATAGAAGAGAACATTGCTTAATAGCATTAAATAAATTAAAGGATATAAAATGAGTAAAAATGAAGCATTAAAGTTACACGAAGAAAAAAGACAAAAATGTATAGTATATACAAGAGTAATGGGTTATCATAGACCTGTTGAGAGTTTCAATGTAGGAAAAACTGGTGAGCACAAACAGAGAAAACAATTCACTGAATGCTAATGTAATTTATGATTGCACATCATTTACTCACCTAGACTATCCAAATCATCTAGCTTGTATAGTTTGGTTCAGTGGGTGCAATATGAGGTGCGATTACTGCTATAACAAAGATATTGTATTTGCCAAAGATGGTGAGCATAGCTATAATGATATTTTAACTTTTTTAAAAAGTAGAAAGAATCTTTTAGATGCTGTTGTTCTATCTGGCGGCGAAGCAACTTCACATAACTTAAAAGAGTTTTGTCAGGCTGTAAAAGAGATGGGTTTTAAAATCAAACTTGATACAAACGGTATCAATACTCTAAAAATTAAAGAGTTGCTTGAATTAAACCTACTTGACTATGTCGCACTTGATTTCAAAGCTCCAAAAGCAAAATTTCAACAAATAACCTACTCCAATAAATACGAAGATTTTTCAAATACATTGGATATGCTTATTGAGAGTTCAATTGATTTTGAAGTAAGAACTACAATCCATAATGATTTGCTACATGTAGAAGATGTCAATGAAATTATAAAAGAGTTAAAGAAAAAAGGTTACAGTAATAAATACTACTTACAAGAGTTCTTGGATACCAAATCTAATATTGGAAATATACAAACAGCAACAAATAAATTTGACAAATCACGTTTAAGTAATGAGCTAGAAGTTATTTGGAGATAATCTTAAATAATTTATTATTTAAGATTAACAGATGGCTCATCTATATAAAACCCTTGAGAATAATCAACGCCAAGCTCTTTAACTTTATCCATAATAACACTAGAGTGAACATATTCTGCTATAGTTTTTATACCAAGTTTTTTTGCAAATTCAACTATTGTTTCTACGACTAAAAGTGAATTTTCATCTACATCAATATTTTGCACAAGCGCGCCATCTATCTTTATATAATCAGCCCTCATATTTGTTAAATATGCAAAGTTTGAGTAGCCGCTTCCAAAGTCATCAATAGCTATTTTTGCACCATATCTCTTTACTTCACTTATGAAGCGCTCTACTTTTTTAAAATCAATAATTGCATCTGACTCAAGCAACTCAAAAATAACTCTATTTGATGCTTTGGAATTTTTTAATTTCTCTATAATAAAATTAAATATTTCACTACTCATAATATCTTCTATAGAAAGGTTAATACTAAATTCGAACTCACTGTTTTCAAATGTAGCAAAAGATTTATCGATTATAGTTTTTGTTACTATATTATAAACTTTGATTTTTTTTGCAATAGGAATAAAAAGAACTGGTGAGAGTATCTTTCCATTTTTATCTATTAATCTTGCCAAGCACTCATACTTTTTAATTTCTGAGGTTTTAGTATCAACAATAGCTTGATAATAAGGGACAATATGAGAGTTTTCTACAGCATATCTAACAATTCCAGAGAGTTTTAAATTTCTTTCATACTCATTTTCAAAGTTCATTCTATCTTCATATATCCAAAAAGGAATGCCTAGTTCTTTTGCGTATTTAAGCGCCATAGAGACTTTAGAAAATATATTTTTACTATCTCCATTCGTAGATGATGCCAATGTAAAATCTATATATATATTTATACCCTGATAATCAACAACAAAATTTTTAATATTATTGTAAAGATTATTCAAATAATCTTTAAGCTCATAAAAACCAATGTCTTTGTCTAAGATAAATGCAAACTCATCGCCTGAGAGTCTATATATTTCATTATCAGAAATAGTTTCTTGAAGATATTTTCCAACTTGTTCAATCACGTAATCTCCAACAATAAAACCATAAAAATTGTTAATTGTCTGAAAGTTGTCTATATTAAAAACTACTAAAGCAAAATCTTTTTCTTCATCTAGGTCATTTCTAAGTTTATATACATTTGGAAGGTTTGTTAAATGGTCTGTAAAGTATCTACTAAAAAGCTTATTTCTGTACTCTTTTATACTCAAATCTTTTTTCGTAGTTTGTGCATTTAGCTCTCTTAGCACTTCATCATTTATATTCTGAATCTCTATATCCATCTTTAAGTTATATACAGTCAGGCATGTTGTAATTTTATCACTATGCTTCAGTAAAACTACTTTAGCGCTGGGGAACACCTTTGTTAGTTCATTTTTTAAACTCTGAACTAAAACAGTATTATGTATAAAAGATACAATATGAATTAAAACATTATCTTTTTTCAGTTTTTGAACATTTTCTAGTACACTTGGTACATCTATTGAAGATGTTAATGTAAAATCACTGACTTCCATGTATCATAGTCTAAGTCCACATTATTCTCCAAATTTTTTTATAACATTCTACCTGAAAAATATAAAGTAGATTTTAACAACATTTTAAATATACTCACATTAATGTTTTACTAATATAAGGGTTACTATTGAAGTCTTTTCAAAATCTGCTTCTTCTTCAAAATTTGTATCGACTTAAGGCTATTGGCTTTGAGTATAGTGATCCATTTTCTGTTAATAAAAAAAGCTCAAATGAAAAGCCTTCTACCCTTGATGAATTAGTAAGAGACATATCTACCTGTCATCTGTGCGATTTAAGTAAATCAAGATCCCAAAGTATGAGTGGTTTTGGAAACCCAAATGCTGATATTATGATAATAGACTATAGTGTTTCACTAAACGAAGATAATACAAATTCTTACTACACTGGTCGTTCAGGTGAAATTTTAACAAATATGATAGAGAATGTTTTGAAATTAAAGACTGAAGATGTTTATTTTACACATGCTATAAAATGTAAACCTTTAAATTCAAATGCTCCATCAAATTCTGAATGGGACTCATGTAAAAACCATCTATTTTCACAAATAGAATTTGTTAAACCAAAAATAATTGTAACCTTAGGTAAAGATGCTTATGCTAAAGTTACATCTGAGAATGAAAATTTTCAAAGTGTAAGAGGACATGTTATTGACTTTAAAGAGTATAAACTTATCCCAATTTTCCACCCGAACCATTTGCTTAGAAATCCAGATGATAAAAAAATTGCACTAAATGATTTAAAAACTATAAAGAGTTGTATATGAAAAAACTATACTTTATTTTAATATTTCCATTTTTACTATATTCACAAAGCTTTCTTGTGTCTAATATTCAAATTCCAAAAACAGATGTTCAAAATTTAGACCCTTATTCATGTGATGAAAAGTGTTTACAAAAGCATCTTGACAATGGTTTTATTTTTTCATTTTTAGCTCATGCAAATTTACCGTTAGAGAACAATAAACAAGAAGATATAAGACGAGAATATATATCACTTTTTAATCTAAAAGCAAAAATACTAAGCCGTAAACTTCGTATTGCTCTATTATTGCCATATAAAACAATAGGTAGATATGCCGCTTCAACAACAAATGCTTCATTTGCTTATCTAATGGCTAAAAATCGTCCTTTTGAATTAAAAAGTTATAAAATAGAGAGTGAAAATTATAAAGATATTTCTGATGCACTAAGAAAAATTCAAGAAGATGAGTTTAATTATGTGATTGCCCCGCTTACGCAAACAGGTGAAAACATTATTTCAAATATCAATCCTGAACTAAATATATATTTTCCAACAATAAACAAAAAAGATGCCAATACCACATCAAAATATCTTTACTATGGCGGTATTGATTACCGTGCACAAAGTAATTTACTTGTGCAAGAAGCAATATCTCCATTGGTTATTTTCTATGACAAATCAACTATTGGGAAAAAATTATCTGACTACCAAGAAGAGCAGTTTAGAAATAAAAACATGAATTCAGATATAAACATAACTGTTGTGAAATTTTCAATTCCTAAACAAATCACAAACTTAGAAAAACAGTTAAAAGAAAATAAAGAGATAAATCAAGCCTCTGTTTTTGTAAACACTCCTATTGTTAAAAGCGGAATGATTATGTCTCAACTAACTTTATATGACACAAATAATACCAATGTCTTGTCAACTCAAACAAATTATAATCCACTGTTACTATCTATGACTCAATATCAAGATAGAAAAAATATGATAATTGCAAATTCTATAACTTTAAATAAAGATGTACTTATTGAAACAAACTTACTTTTAGGAAATGATATAGTTTATGATTGGATAAACTATACAACTACTGTCGGAGTTGATTACTTTTTTAACCAATTAAATGGTGAAGAGAGAGAGTATGAGATTGAAGTAGTTGATAATCAGATGATATACCCTATAAAACTACTACAGCCATCTATATATAGATTTATAAACTATAAATCACTTGCTGAAGAGTGACAACAAAAGCTCTTTCACATCTGTTGTAATTTTTTGGGGCTTCCCTTCAAATGTTATATATGCTAAAGTAATTGACAATTCAAATATTTTTTTTTCTTCCTTATAAATTGTTTGTAAAAGTTTAAATGAGGCTGCTTTCATAACTAAAAGTTCTGTTGTCACTTTTAGCTCATCGCCTAATTTAGCACTTAAAAAATAGTCAGCTTCAACTTTTCTTGCTACAAAATGGCCATTTTCAAGAACGGGGGTACTTCCCAATTTGAAGAAGGAGTCACTTCTAGCACGCTCACAAAAATTTAAATAGTTTGAGTGGTAAACTACTCCTCCAGTATCTGTATCTTCATAATAGACCCGTATGTTCATGCTAAACCCCTTTGTATAGGGCATTTAAGAGCCCTCTAAAATAAACCGTCACCAAAAACGGTACCAAAACTTTTGAAACTTAAAGCAGTCTCTTTATTATATTTTTTCGTATTGTACTATAAGGACATCAACAATCTTGACTAAATAAGGGTTCGTAGTAAACTTTCTTATCTCTTTCTCTCAAAAAATTATCCATCATATATTTAACTTTATCCTCATCGCAATCAGGAGTGATATAATTTATATAATCTTCCTTACTATCGAAGCTTATTGTTTCTAAATTCCCATCTTCATGAACAACACTTACTTCATATATAGTTTTTGTTTTGTAGCTACTAAATAGTTCTAAAAAATCACCAATATCTTCATCTAAATCATATATTTTTTGTGTGTTAGTACTATACTTTAGATCTTTGAAGCGAGAGATAATCTTAGAATTTTTTTTCTTATTATTGGTTATATAACCATTATTATCTACCTGAACTGATATCTTCTCAATTGTCTTAGCATCCAGCGATAGCTCATATCCTAATATAATAAGTGGCAGATGTTTAAAGTCTTTTCGTACTTTTAGGTTATCTACTATATTAAAAAAAGTATCCTCTAATCTTCTGTCAATATAATCTTCACCTATCCCTACCTTTAATAAATCATCATTGAAGGAAGCTAGCACTTCTTTTAAAGTGAACTTTTCATGTTTGTCCTTGAAATAGCTAAAATATAGACTCATTTTGTAGGAGTAATAAAGTGCATTATAAAACTTTTTAAAGATCTTTTTTGTAGCTTTTTTATTACTACTTGTACTTGCTTCTAATACCATAATCTTATCATGCATCAAAAAAGATAAATAATAATCCACATTCTTTAAATGTCTGACTTTCCTATTATTAGAAAAAGTATCCTCTATAATTATTGCTAATTGTCCAAAACTTTCTAAAATTTCTTCTTTAGTTCTATTAAAAACTTCTTGTTTATATCCATCTACTTCTCCACTACTTTGGGAAACAATATCCTCGATTTTCAAACTCGTAAGTTTTTCTTCTACTGTAACTAGTGTTTCAGCTAATGCTGAATCATAGGTATCAATATTGTATTTATAACCAACCTTTGACAAAAAGGCATCTTTTACTTGTAAGAGTGCATCATCAAGTAAATCAGTAGTTGCTGAATCAAGATTATATAAATTACCGAACTTTTCAATGTAACTACCCTCAAGGTTTGATAATTCTTCTTCCAAATATACGAGGTTCTCTCTGTACTTATATATAAGTGTAATTTGATAGATATTTGAGATAAGTTTTATAAAATCTCTTTTGGCATCAAGGTAATCTAGTTTTGAAAGTTCTGCAAACTTTTTTTTGTATTTATTTCCATCAAGCTTCTGGAGGTATTTATCAATAAAAATAAGAATATCAAAGTTTTTTTTTGAATCAGTTAACCTTAGCAATATTTCAAAAAAATGCTCATAGATACATGTATCGTAGTATGTGTCTGTACCATAGGATGGAAAAGTTTCCACACATAAATTTCTAAAATAATAAGAGATATATTTATTCTGCATATCAAAGTTTATCGAAAGTTCTAAAGTACCCCCTTAAGTCTCCTAATCCATTTTATAATTTTTAAATGGAGGTTAAGGTCGTACAGATTTAATTGATAGATAAACATCAATATCTAATCTAAAGTACCCCCTTAAGTAACCAAGCTTTTTTTACAATGTTGACTTTAGAAGGTTTAGGTCGAACAGATGTAGTTGGTAACTCACTCTTTGACCTTATTAAGATAGTTGGTGACTTCTGTTCTAAGCAGAAGTTTAACAACAAGTGTTGCAAATACACTTGTCATGAAGCGGTTTACGTGACTTGTCACTAATAACTGTTTAAAATATACAAAAAGGAGAGTAACTATTATGTTCGAAGAAATTTTAGAAAAAATTAACAATCTTGAAAAGAACATGGTCCTACTGTTGGACTTGCATTTGCAACAGACTAATAGTCTCACAAAATACAACGAGGTCGCCCTATTCTTGGGTAAAACGAAACGCACGATTTACACTTACATCAAAGAAGCAAAGCTGGTTGCTAACAAGCACTACTACATAGATGCTAATGCTAAAACTGTTTTTATACCTAAGGCAATCATTGAGTTTAAGCAAAATCCAGTTGAAACTAAAGGTATTAAAGAAACTACTGTGTCGAGAGTGATGCATCCAATTGCAGAGAAACTTTTACAGGGAGTAGCTTAATGAGACTTCTTGTAAATATTTACCTTACAATTCTTGGTGTCAAGTTCACGATAAAAGAAAAATACAACAGATGGTATATTGCGTTCTCTCATAATGGAAGGCGTATAAATCGTTCAACTGGGTTAGAAGCAAGTAAGAAGAACTTGCAGACTGTAAAGAAGGAAGTCTTACCACAAATTGCTCAAGAGTTGATATCTTCAACTCAGTCTGTTGATGCTGATATCAGAACTTCAGATGAAACTCTTTTAGAGGATTTTTCGGAACTTCATTTTAACTTGCATAAAGAGAATGTACGGTCACATGTATATGAAAGAGATTTTAAAAACTTTCAGCGACACATATTACCTTACTTCAAATCTAGACAGCTAACATCTATCAAACCAATGGAACTAGAAGCATGGCAGAATAGATTACTTTTAAAGTATAAAATCTTGAGTGTGCAAAAGTATAGAAGTATCTTCTATGGCATTTTCACAAGAGCCTATAAAAATGAACTAGTTACAAAAAATCCCTTTGATACGGTTACTGCTCCAAAAATGAAAGGAAAGTTTAATCGACTAAGTAAAAGTGAGGCGATCAACCCTTTTACTCAAAAAGAGATAAATATTTTAGTTGATGCAGATGATAATTCTTACATGTCAAACTACATAAAACTAATGTCAAATAGTGGAATTAGACCAGGAGAACTGATAGCGCTTACTTGGAAAGATATAGATTTTGAGAACAGAACCATCAATGTGGACAAGACCATTATTAATAATGTTAGCGGTTTGCCAAAAACACAATCTAGTGTGCGGGTAGTTGATATAATTCAAGATGCATATGAAGCACTAGAAGCTCAGTATAAGTTGACTGCTACACTAGTGTATGTCTTTGTAAATTCTAGTCATAAACGATTTTATAGCCACGACATCATCAATATAAACTTTAGAAATAGACTTAAGATGCACAACATTGAAGTTCGCCCTCTGTATCAACTGCGCCATAGCTTTGCGAGTAGAATGATTAAGAGTGGGATTAACATCACATGGGTTAGTGCGATGCTTGGTCATAAAGACAGCTCAATTACACTTCAGGTGTATACGAAGTTCATACAAGAAGATAATGAAACACGTATGAGCAACATAGATAAAATTAATCAGCAGTTAGGAGGTGAAGCATATGAAACAGTTACGCCCATTAGCGTCTCTTAAGAGACTTACCCCAACAGCACTTGAATCTCAAGTCGCTGCACTTATATCAGGAATTAAAAAAAATGAAAAATTCATTAACAACAAACTATACAAAAGTTAGCTCAGCAACGGGCTCAAAAATAGCAACAGGTACAGCAACCGCTATTAGCGGCATACTAAAAGATGCTAAAAAGCATAATATTTATGTGATAGCGGAACAATGGACTGATGATAGGTTAGCATTAGCTGGTCTGTTCTTAGGTGATGATGCTACAAAAGCAACGCATAGTGTTATGGACAACGTAAACGACCGTACAATCGACTATGACTTAGTAAAAGCTAGTAGTAAAAAAGAGGTTAAGAATTTTATAAACTACCATACGAAGCTAATGGCAGATACTACTATTTACATCGTTAAATCCACCAGAGATGTTCAACCTAGCTACGAATTTATTGCTCTTGGCTCTACACTTAATGTGAGTACAATCAAAGAAGTTCCTTACGATGGTATGGACAACTTGTACTACCTAAGTACGGATAGAGCTTGCTTTGACTTTGTGTCAGCTGATATGGTGGCTTAATCATGGTTAACTTAAACTCAATCTCATTTAGTATCACGACTGAAGGAGGATCTTTTTTAAAAGATCTCTTTGGTCATATCAATACACTTCCACTTCAACTCGTATCAGAGGACAAAGATATGCAGCGGTACAAATACAAGCTAAGAATCACACAACTCATCAAACGTAATTATGAAGAAACTTGTGTTGACCTCTTAATAGAAGATGTAAAAAATGAAGGCTTAGACTTTTTTACACTACAGATACTGGGAAATCAGGTAATCTTTACTTTTGAGAACGTTACAAAACTTCCAAAACTAAGTAAATCAGACAAAGTGCTTCCATCAGAAGCGTATACTTACATTAAGCATCTCTATGGAACAATCTATGCGGATGAAAATATTATCTTCAACAAGATAAAAGTGATTAAAAGTTTGTCACGTTTTTTAGATTCCCATGGCTTATTAGGAAAGAGCATCATCAAAGAACTAGTGCTTACTTGCCCAATAGATTCTACAATATACTCAGATATGAGACTGGTATCTTTGACTTCACTAAGTTCAAATTTAATGGGATATAGGACACTCGACGCTGATTCTTCTTTAATAGTCAGTGGGACAATTTTGGATTTAGAACCAAAAATTAATAATGATGTAAATTATGCAGAGTTGGTGTCTACAAAGACAACTGTTGATTTCAAGTTGTACGACTGCTCATGTAAAATTACTGCAACTGCTTACAATAAACTGACCTCTACTGAAAAAGACAAGGTTGATATCTCTCCAATATATACAACACAAATAGGAAATAGGAAACCAAAAATCTCAAAACCAACATATTCTATGGAAACCAGCTATGCTCCTCACTCTTCAAAAAAAGAGTATAGCTGCAATATTGTTTTTAATAATTTTACTAAAAATGGAGTTACTTATAATCTAGGTAATACAAAACTTTTATCTGAATTTATATCAGAAGAACTAAATCTGTATTTATTGCTACAGAAAGATATTCATGCCTTTTATTTTGAAGGAAAGCAAACAGGGGAAATTGACTTACACAAAGATGTGAACATATCCAATAAGCTCCATACGCCATTGGAAAATTTGGAGCACAAACTACACCAATGGTTTTAGGATAAAAGATATACCGCTGTTGCTTTTTTCTTACTTCGCAGATTCGTGTCTGCGAACAGCAATGGCTCAATGATCCTCAATTGGGTTAGTATTTTTTTAGCACTCAGGTTGATACCATAGAGGGCTAAAAAATAATATTTGAGCCTATTCTTTAAAATTTTTCCCTTTACAAATGCTTCTCTTAACTCTTGAAAAAGTTCCACATCAGTTTCTTTTAGGTGTTCAATATCTAACCTATTTCTAGTTTTAATTAGCCTTACAAACTCTTCTAGATTACTCACCACATCAACTGTTACTTCATCATACTTTGAAATATTTATCTCTGATGGTATTTGCTTTAATATCTGTAACTGAGAAGAGAGTATCTTTATTTCGTCCTCAGTTAAAATAGTACTTATACTTTGGGCAACCATATCAGCACGTTCGTCATCATCAAGTAAGCTTTTAAAATATTGAACCATTTTTTCATCCAATGACACTATATCTGCAGACGCTATTTTTAGATCATCAAGGTTGGTAAACTCTTTTGGTGGAATTTCATTTGGAACATGAATCTTCTGTGTCGGCTCATTATGGACTATTGAATCCATTGTGACTTCTTCATATTCCAAAGGCTTCCTGCTTAAATTTATGACGGTTGGGGAAGTTTCATTTTCATTCATAGTTGGCACTTTTTAGCACAGTATAGTAGAAGTTATATATTTTGTCAAAGAACCCCTCTATTAGCCAACTAAATAAACCTCTTATTAAGCCCTATTGATTCACATAAAAATAAATTACTAGATACGATAAAAAAGACTTTATTTTTCAATTCTTTGCTCCACTTATGACTCTGCCGCAATAATTACTTTATTTATACTAGTTCATAGTATTTTCTTCTAACCACTAACAAAATCGTTCACTAATTCTCTTTATAGAGCCATTCTCAGGGTAATTTTCAAGAGAGAGAACAAATACTAGATATACAAATAAACATGAAGTATATATATACAAATGAAATTTATATATTAAATAAAAAATCGGAGGTGGTAAAATGAACCACAAAACAACTACACTTGAATGGTTGGAAGATACCTTTAAGGGTGCTAGGTATGTAAGTAAGCCTCAAGCTGGAAAAGTACTATCGGTTAGTACAGCATCTATAAATAACTATATGACTCAACATCAAAATCGATTGGAGAGTGTAAAACTAAATCCTCAATCAAAGCAGAGTGCCGTACGCATATCTCTTGATTCACTTGCGACTTTCATTGATAATTTAAGTAACACAAAAGATATACAAGATGAATGAAACAACCTTAACTAAACTAATATCTAGTTATCCAGTTGCTAAAGGCTTTAACCATCTTGGAGAAAAACTAAAAGGTAGACATTACTCAAGTGGTAGTTTTATAACTTACTCTATCCTCAATATGATGGATTTAAAAAATCTAATTTCTTCATTAACTCAAACAGAATGTTTAATGTTAGGTAGATACGATATTAATCAAGGAATTATAGTTACTCAAACGACCTATAAATTCACCATCGATAAATCTAATGTAAGAACGCGCACCAAATCGCATACTTACTGGAACAAAAAATCAGTTTTGTTCTTTGATTATGATTTTACTGTGGATATGAATGATGTTCTAAAAGCTGAAAACTTTGAAGCACTCTATGAATTAATCCTAAAAGTTCTTCCAGAATTTGCAAGTGTGGAGATGCTTTTTAAATTCTCTTCTAGTTCAAACATATATGATGTAAATACCAACACCTACATAGGTAAAAAAATTGGTATACATATCTATTTTATGGTTGATAATACTAGTGAGGAGAGTATTGAATCTTTCAAATCACTTCTAAAGTCTAGGTTATATGAACTAAAACTTGCCTATCTTGAAAAAGATAAACAGGGAAAAGTTCAAGAGGTATCTCTACTAGATTTTGCAGTGTTCTCCAGAGAGCGTGAAATTATAGAAAGTTTACCTCTCCTTCCTCCTAACCTTAGTGTCTATACAATAGGTAATGAATCTAAAATATTTAACGAGGGTGCTGCTGCATTTGATTTAAACAGTATCAACTTGGATAACGAGTACAGATACGAAGAAGAGCTAGAAGCTCAAAAACAAAAAATACAAGGAGATAATTATGTTTACAACACTAATGATAGTAGGAATACTTCTTTATATAATAGTATCAATCAAGATGTTCTCGTAGCATCATCAAATGAAAGGCTGAACTACATAAAGGTTCTACTCAAAAACAAGAATATGAACTACAACCAAATCACTCCCTTTTTTAACGGAGAGATAATCTCTATGTTACTAAGAGAATTTGGTTATATAGTAAACTCGTTAAAGTTTAAACTCAGAGAATCAGAACGAACCGCGTCAACGAGTATCAGAAATGATAATGGAATGATATTTGATTTTGGTGCTGATTTTAGTGGTACTGTTGTTAAACTCTTGATGAACTATCATCAAATGAATTTCAACAATGCTTTAAAGTACCTCTACATCTGTTTAGGTGCAGATGGCCTAAATCTTAATGAAAAGATATACTCACCATTAAAAGATCCTGTACAGGTAAATAAAAATATCTTTACTGGACGAGTCATTGACCTAAATATAACAGTACCAAAAGTACAAATATACTCAAAATCAAATACTAAAACTATTCCTAAAAAGTCGTACGATTTAAAAGAGATTCACTCGCAAAATAGTGACCTCTTTAGAACCTCAGGATCTGAGCTAGATTCAATTATAAACCCTCAATTATTAAATAATTATAGAAATAATTTAGATGAACTATACCCTGATATTTTAGGTTCTAATTCACATGTAAGCATAGGGTATAGCAATGATTATCATAGCCTATCAGTTATCTTAACTGATGCAGATAACGAGCTAAAAACCATAGCTATACGAAGAAACAATAATCCAAAGAAAGTTGAATCGTGGGATAAGTGGAAGAAGTATGGTTCTATAAATTATATACCTTCTCGGATTCTTCAAGAAGATCAAATTGTATATGTGGGGTTTGGAATGATGGAAGTAATCGTAATGGAACTACTAGGATTATCCTATATAGTATTTCAAAGTGATTCTGTTGCTAAGAAGCTTGATAAGAATGAGCAGTTTTTAAAAATCAGAAATAGTGTTAACGGTAAGAAGGTTGTGTTGTTACTTGATAACGATGAGGCTTGTATGGATACAGTAAAACCTTTACGTAGGCTGCTAAGTAGTGCAAGTGAGATTGTTGTTATTAAGTTTGAAAAAGTTCTAAATAGAGAACTAGAAAAAGGCTACGACTTTGTGGATTATATAAACGAAGTTAGTTGTGATGTAGATATCACTAAAGAAAATTTAATAAATATATTGGAGAAAGAAATGATATGAAAAAATTAATTAATAATTGTTACGATAAAAATGAAGATAGTGAGCTATTTATAGCTCTTAAAGATGTAGATATGTACTTATGGATTACGGATGATGGTGATTTTGCATATAGGATTGGGGATGATGGGAAGGTTATAAAAGTAACAGCCTCTAAGTTAAAAATGATTGTGAAGAACCGTTTAAAATTTGCAATTACCATTGATGATGAAAATGCTAAAGAAGGTACTAATCTTGATACGATTGACTTACATGTTGTTTCAAGAGATATATTTAACCCTTTTAGTAGTGAAGAGTTCTGTGATGTGCATGGTGAAATCTGTAGAAATACTTTTAGAACCACTGAATACATGGAGATGCAAGCAGGAGAGTATAAAGAACCAAAAGCAATTTTGGCATTGATTATGAATCTTGTAAATAATAATCAAGAACGGTTTGTATATTTCTTGAATTGGTTTGCATATTTCTTTCAAACTTTGAGGCGACCAATGACCGCTATCTTGATCAAGGGGAAACAGGGATCTGGGAAGAATCTACTTGTTTCAAAGGTACTTGCAAAACTACTTGGAGAGGCTCAAACTTCGGTGATTGGGGATAAAGCGATCCGTAGTAATTACATCGGTGGTATGTTCCAAGGGAAGCTTTTTTATCAATTTGATGAGATATCTCACTCCGCAAAAGATAATGTTCAAATGCAAAATACTCTTAAAGAGATAGTTACAAACAATGTAGTTCAACTTGAACGTAAGTTTGTTGATTTGGTAAATGGTATAGAGATATTTGGTTTATGTTTATTTACTACCAATAAACCTTCTGCCCTTGCTATAGAACACAACGATAGAAGATATTCTGTGTTTACTACAGGAGAAAATCTTAACAATAATGATTTTTTAGGATATGGGACATATGAGGATTTTAGTGAAGCACTTGAAGCTGAACTAGATGATTTCGCGGTGTACTTAAAATCATTTAAAGTAGATGAAAAGCTTGCGAATACGTGTATGGACACATTAGAGAAGCAGGCGCTTGTAAGTGTAACAAACTCAAGGTTTATAAACTTTCACACTGCCCTTATTTCTAAAGATATTGGATACTTTGAAGAGTTGAAAAATGATTCACTTGGTATTAGTTTTTATAACCAACTTGAAAGTGATTTTTCTAAAGATGTAGTAAGTAGTAATAATATTGCTAATTATTACACTGCTGTTGAGAGTGATGAGATTAGCTCAACTAAACTCTTAAAGCAACTTCGTACTATTGATTCAGAACAGTGGCATACGAAAATGACAATAGGTGATGGAAGTGGTAGATATTATCTACTTGAAAACCATCCAAAAAGAGAAGAGAAGTTAGCTTCTCTGTATGGAACTGTTGAAGCAGTTCCAGTAGTTGCTAATAATGTAGAAATTATAAAACCCATGAACCCAAGCTTAATAGTGCAGTAATGCTAACATAAACCATCTTTTTTGCATAGAAGATGGTTCAAAATTTAAAGGATTAAAAATGCAAACATATTCAAATGATAAAAATATTAAAGAGTCAAACAGACTTATAAGAAAGGCTAAGAAGAGTAAGGTTCCTCTTAGTAAAAGTCAAGCTGAGTTTATTCAAAATACTAGAACGACTTCATTTCTTGATGCAATATTTTCAATGCCAGTGAGGGACTGATTAAGGGTATCTCCTTTAGTATTTGTTCTTCAGTCAGTTGAGAAGGTAGTAATAATTTTACTGCTGGATTCTCTGATGCATTCTTGACTCAACTCCTAATTTATTTTTATAATTTTACTTTTTTACTGCATCCTTACTGCCTTCTTTAAAATGAAAGAGTCAGTAAAATATAGCTTAAAGTAATTTCCTGCTGGATTCTTTGCTGCATTCTTTGCTCAACTCGTAAACTATTTGTAAAAACAGCTCTAATCTGTATAGGTAATGCTGTTTTATATAAGAATAAGACTTTTTTCTTATCTAAATCTAGGTAGTGAAAAATATTTCAAAATATCAAAGAATGCAGCAAAGAATCCAGCAGTAGCTATATATAATAAAAAAATTAATAATAATAATATAAATAAAAAATAAAAAAAATATATATAGAAGATTTAGACTTTCGCCTAAACCTCACTCTCCTTAATCGCTTTTACTAACGATGGCATAATCTCAAATATCGTTGATAGCTTCTCATAACTACCACTAGAGTTATACACATTCGTATATAATGTTTTTGAACTCAACCCATATGGGTCAAGTTCACAAATCTCTTCTATCTTTGATTTCAACTCTCTGGGTAAATCTTCATAATCTTTCATTACTTACCTTTGCTGTTATCGTTGTGTATAATATAATTACACACGCATTTTTCATTTTCTCTTTTTTTAACTATTGGTTTTTTAACTCTTCTCATCATCTTCTCCTAATCTCTGTAGTTGCTGCTGCAACCGCCTATACTGTCACTAAACTTGTGACTTCTCCTACTGACTAAACCTCTTGTTTGGTTGATATTCATTCTCTCGTAATATCTTGCTCTTGGGTCATACATTTTTTTCTCCTAATTTTAATAAATCTTCTATCTTTGGCAAAGTCACCTCTGCACCTAATATTTCATTTATTCTTAGTTGCAATAAGGCTAATGATGAAAAATCATCATCTGCTATTTCCTTATCGCCTCCATGCTCGTACATCCATAGATGCAAATTATTCTCACTGTAGGCTCTTATATTTATTTCTATATATCCTACAAATGTGAAGTAATAATCATCTTCGTAATCCCAGATTGGGTTACTCTCTTTCATCTCAACTCCTTGATATCTCCATATCGTGTTGGAGTGAAATGTAAATCTCTTTCTATTTTTAGCCCTAATGGACCTCTTACACTTTCTAACTCATCTAGGCTCACATTGCCTAGCTCTTTTTCTAGTCCATGCACCATACAGAATAATATTCTGTCCTCTTCATCGTATTCTAAAACCCACCATGTCCAATTGGCATCTGGGGTAAAGAATTTTGCATAAACTATTTTATTTTCTAATTTAGTATTCTCACTCGAATACATTGCCGGAATTATTTTTTCCAACTCTTTTGTCATTAATTGCATTTTTACCTCCTCGTAACTCATGCTATTGATACATTGATTTCTATGGTAAATTTTTCTATTACTCAATTATCTTTTGGGGTAATAAACAGTTAATATAGAAATAAGACATGTTTTTCCATCGTGCAGAGTGTTTTTTATCTTTAAAGATAGTTTTCTAAAAATAAATAGTTATAAATCACTACTGAACAAATGAGTATATGGAAGTCATATGACCTTGAAAAAATAGGCATTAATCTTTATCTCAATATCATGACTTTTAAAAAAGGGATAAGGTGGTTGTTTCTTAGCTGGGAACACTCATAAACTAATTTTATGAAATGTAAAGACCCTTCTTGTGCTTTATTTCATAAAAGTATTACACTATCTTTACTCTAATGTATCGATGGTGTAATTTCTTGTCTAAAAAATCATGGAAAGGTGTTTACAGTGGGTGAAGTGTCTATGGTGTTTAACAAATCATTATATAAATATAAGGATTGCATCATGAAGAATGATATAAAAATAAGTAAATATAAATTGAAGAAGTTTATTGAAGATAGTAAAAAAGTACAAGACACTAAGCCAAAAGAGTTATCTCTTGAAATATTAAAGTTGTTAAAAATAGAAGAAGGTACTTTCTAGGAGTTAAACACCTTAGACACCCTACCCACCTTAGACACTTTTTTATAAAATCAATTTTAAATTTCTAGTATAATGCTTTAAAAAATATTGGAAATAGATGAATACAATAACACTCTCAGTAGATGATGAAAACTTAGAAACCATGCTCATCATTTTGAATAATTTAAAAACAGGTTTAATTAAAAATATTGGAACAAATGGGAAAGCATCTAAAGTCAGAACACCACCATATCAACCCAAAGTGAAGGCAATTATAAAAGATGATGACTTCGGCACTGCCGATAGCAGTGGAAAATATATAAATCCAGCGGCTTATAAACAGCGATTACAAAATAAGAAGTAAAACCACTTTCACATTTAATGAAGTTTCTAATACTCTCTATTTTTGCGTGAGATTTAAATTCTTCCAATACTCTCTAAATTTTAGAGTGTAATATACAGATGCTTCTTCTCTTGACATTTGAAGAGGAATTTTCATGTTTGGAGATTTAGCAATCCAACTACCATCTACTAGTTTCATATCATACTTAACAAGATAATAATATTCACCGTAAGTCATAAGCACTCTTTGAAGGATTTTTAAAATTATAGCAAAACACTATCATTAATTTGATGGTGGCTTTTCTTGTGGCTTAAAACACTATAAACTCTACTATTTTATAGTGTTTCCTTTGTTTAGTCGCTTTACTCAGGCTCTTTCACTTTGTCTGCATCCAAAACCCTATAATATATCCTTTATAAGGACTTATTAGGAGGTTTATTATGAAAACTACAAAATCTATAAAAAGAATCAAAGAAAACATTACAATCGTAGAGTTTAAAAAAATTATGGCTGCAACTCGTGGAGATGACTCTATTAGAGAGAATACAAGATTAAACTTACTCAGAACCTTTGTAATGCTGTATCACACAGGTATGAGACTAAATGAACTTCAAGATTTAAGAGTACAAGATATAAAAGAGCTACTTGAGAATGAAACGGTTAAAGTTCTATCAAAAAAAACATCATCAGAAAGAAAACTCTATCTTACTAAAGAGTTCAAAAAGAACCTTACACCACTATTTGACTTTGAGATAGAAGATGATGAGAATAGAGTTATCTGTAAAGGTAGCAATAAGAACAAACGAACAGGAATAAATCCTATAACATTCATACAGCAAGTAAATCAATATCTAAAAGTTCTTGGTAGCGGCTACACTTCCCATTCGTTTAGACAAGGTATTTTAAGCGACTTTGGAGCTAAGGGAGTTAACATAAAGATTATGAGTAAATTTATTGGACATTCTGATATCAAGACGACCCTCAAATACGTTCAGCCCAGTGACGAAGACATTATGATGAATTTGATTAGGTAGCTTGAAGTTATAAAATTCGACAAATTGCAATATTTTGAACTCCGTCTAAAATTTTATGAGAGAATCTATTTTAAGGAGTAAAATCATGCAAACATATAAAAATAGCAGTAACGTCAATGAAACTAACGATTCAACTGAAACTTACTCATACCAAGGTAGCGAAGTTATAATAATTACCGTTTTTAAAACTGGGGTGAATAGTGTAGCTATAGTTGAGGATGTCAATACAGGAGAACAGTTTGAAGTCTTTAGAGACCAACTTTATTAAACTCAAAATACTTCTCCATTTCTTGAGGAAGAAGATGCTTCGAGTATAAAGCGATAAATCTATTTTATCGATAATCTTGACTATGAATTTTTACTGTAATTACTTTTATTCGTCAGTACTCATAAATGTACCTCTTCAATAACAATGTTTACGCTATCTTCAAAATCATGATAAATTTGTGAAGCATAATACTCGTGAACATTAACCATACTCTCTATTTTAGACCCATCAAAAAACTTAGCAACTGCATTTTTAGAAAAAAACACGTTTGCCAATTCTATAGCTGCAGCTTGAGCTTTGATAAGCGTCGCAAAAGGTTTAATTACTTGAATCTCGTTGTAGCTAATTACTATGACTAAATATTTCATCTTTCCTCTCCTATCATAAAATAAATAGCGTCTCTAGCGTTTCCTGTGCAAAGACCGCCATCAATTTCATTTTCTTCAAGATAATAATTATCTTCATCTTTCTCATCACTTGAGTAAACGTTAACGATATAACCTTCAGAAGTTACAGATTCAAATATCTCATAAAAAAGTCCATTATATTCAAACTCAATCGTTTCGCCATTTTCTAATTTTCTCTCTAACTTCTTTAACTTTGTATTGTTCATTAGTGTAGCTTCTTTACTTCTGATAGAGGTGTTGGCGTAAAGTGAATATCACGCTCTATTGGTAATCCAAGTGGACCCCTTATTGATTCAAGTTCTTTCAAATTAAAATAACCAAGTTCTGATTCATGACCTACAACATAGCCGAAACATGTAAAATCTTCTTTTGATACCTCAGTGATATACCAAGTCCAGTTGCTATCTGGTGTGAAGAGTTTTATATGACATGTTGGGTCTTTGGTGTTTTCTGTGTCGTAGATGTTAGGGAGTGTTTGTAAGAGTTTAGGAGGGATAAGTGTTTGCAATTTTGTTACCTTTCTTAAGATTATCATCACTTAATGTTTCAAGTACCCTACCAGAAGAAAAACTTTTAATAAAAAATAGCTTTGTTCCAAAAAGAACAGGTTTATGAACCTAATGTAAATAATTTGCTATTTTTCCAAAAAGCGAAGTAAAAATTTATTTGAATTGTGTTAAGCTGACTTATTAGACTTAAAGGTTATATATATGAAAAAAGCTTTATGTTATCTAGTTATTAGTTATTTCTTTTCAATGAACTTATACGCAATTACATTAGGTGTAGTTCCTCAACAAAGCCCACTTAAACTTATGAAGGTCTGGGCTCCGATAGCTCAGTATCTTAAAAAAGAGACTGGTATAGATGTTACATTAAAAATTGAATCATCAATTACTAAGTTTGAAAGAGTACTATACTCTGGTGGGTACGATATTGCCTACATGAATCCATATCATTATGTAGTAGCTCATAAGAAAAAAGGTTATTTAGCAAAAGTAAAAGCACATAAAAATATTGTTGGTATATTGGTTACAAGAAAAGATAGTGCTATACAAACTACACAAGACTGTAAAAATAAGATTTTTCTCTTTCCTGCTCCAAATGCTTTTGCAGCAACCTTAGTTACAAAATATGAGTTGTTGAAATTTTTTAATATAGAGCTAAATGAAGAGAAAAAGTTTCTTTACGTCAACTCACATGATTCTGTTTATAAAGGTGTTGCTAGAGGTATTGGAGATGTTGGTGGTGGGATTGAAAGAACATTTGAAAATTTAAATGATAAAGTAACTAAAAACTCTTTAAATATTTTATACAAAACAAAAGGTTATCCTAGTCATCCATTTGCTTTTAAACCATCTTTAAAAGAAGAGACTATAAAAAAAATGTCTAAAGCTATTCTCAATATGCCAAACGGTTTATTAAATAAGTTGAGCATAAAAAAAATGATAAAAACTGATGACTCTCAATATAATATAATAAGAGATATTGCTACAAAACTTAAAATGGATAAAAATTAAAGATGTTTATATCTTTTAAATATAAGTTCATAGTGTCATTTGTAATATTGAATATATTTTTTATATCCGTCGTTGTATTTTTCAATTTTTCATCAATAGAAAAGTTATCTAACTCTTTGGTTAGTCAAAATATGAAGATGGCTAGTAAACTTTTTAGTGAGCTTATTGTTACTCCTATTATTGTTAATGACCTTGCAACTTTAGATAATACAGTAAATAGCTTCGTGAGTATTAAGAATGTTATTGCGGTTAAGATAATGAATAATAATAATATTGTTTTATCTCATAAAAATGATGAAAATCCTACTTACAAAAATATCTTTGAGAACAATAAAGAGATATTACATCTAAATGAAAGAACATTGGTATTGAAATTATTAGATATAAAAATTGATGATGATATTATTGCAAAAGCAAAAATAATTTTTGAAATTACTGATAGTTTACGTATGCAAGAGCGTAACAAAAATGTTACATTTATAATGATGATACTAGAGATAATAGTAATTATTTTAGTTGCTTACTTAATTGGATCTAGCTTGATTAGGAGACTTAGTGTTTTAACACATTCTGCGGAGGAAATAGCAGAAAATAATCAGGTCACTATTCCAAATATTGATAATTATAAAGATGAAGTATCTATATTGGCAAATACACTCCAGTTAATGCAAAATAAAATCAATAAACGAAGTGATGAATTGAAAAAATACATTCAGCTTGTTAATGAAAACATTCTTATTTCAAGAACTGATTTAAATGGAATTATTACAGATGTTAGTGAAGCTTTATGTGAAGTGTCTGGATTCTCTAAAGAAGAATTAATTGGAAAAACCCATGCAGTGATTAAGCATCCAGACACATTGATAAGTGAACATGAAAATTTATGGAAAACTATTTCTAAAGGTAATGAATGGCATGCAGATGTAAAAAATAAAACAAAAGATGGTGGTTTTTTCTGGGCTGACTCTAGCATCTATCCAGATTACGATTATAATCAAAATATTATTGGATATTATGCTATTCGTCATGATATTACTAGTAAAAAAGAGATAGAAAAGTTATCTATTACTGATGGGCTAACTAAATTATACAATAGACGATATTTTGATAACATGTTTGATGAAGAGATTAATAGAGCAAAACGAGATAGAAAAATATTTTGTTTATTATCCTTAGATATAGACTTCTTTAAAAAATATAATGATACTTATGGACATCCAGAGGGTGATCAGGTTTTAATAACTATAGCTAGAGTTTTAAACTCACATATGAAAAGAGCAGGTGATATTGCATTTAGAATAGGTGGTGAAGAATTTAGTGCAATTTTTGTAGAAAAAAATGAAAAAAATGTTTATACCTTTACTGAAAATATACGTCAAGATATAGAAAATCAACAAATTCAACATATAGAAAATACATCTTCAAATTTTGTAACTGCATCATTTGGTGTTATTTATATTGATTTTAGTAAAAATAATAATGCTGAAACAAATAGAGAGGTACTTTATAAAGAAGCTGATAATCAGCTATATAAGGCTAAAGAGACAGGACGAAATAAGGTTGTAATCAAAGCATGTAATTAGATGAACTAGCATGAAAAAATTGAAAGATTTTGATAGAGCTACGAAATCCTTGTTTTCGATCTTTTGTAGTTTTTTAAGAATTTTCAGTATGCGTAGCCACACTAAACTTTAACCTCATAAACTCTTATATTTGGAGCAATTTTTAGTAACAGAAAGATTGCTCTAAATAGAGTTGAATTTTTGAGCATGTTCCAAAAATAACAGTTTAAGTAAATGTCTAGTTTGTAAAGGACATTCCAATCATGGAAAATAATCAAAACAAAGATGAGACTATCCATATTCCAGAAGTTTTAAAACCTTAGTTATGGAATTATACAAAACATGTTAAAATAGTTAAAGTAATTACTAACTAGAGGAGAAATTATGAGGAAGTTACATATTATACTTGCTGCAATCAACATGTCTATTTTAGATGATGAAGTTATGAAAAGAGCGATGTTTACTGCAAAAGAAACAAATGCACAACTACACTTCATTCATACGATTGATATACCACTAATGGATATAGAAATAACCTCCCAATATTTAGGAAAGAAAATTGACAAAGATGCTATCAAAAAGAAGATAGTCCATAAAATAAATGCACTAAATGAGTCTAAATCTGTTGAATATATTGTTAATATCACTATAGGGGATGCTTCCGAACAAGTTATGCATATGGCCGAAAAAATTCATGCTGATTTGATTATTCTTGGTTCACATTCAAAAGCAAAAATTGAGGACTACTATCTTGGGTCTACTGTACAAAAAATTGCAGAAGAAAGCGGGCGTCCTATTTTAGTAATTAAAAATAGTTTTCAAGGAGCTTACAAAAATATTTTAGCACCAACAGACTTCTCGAGTTCTTCTAAAAAAAGTGTTCTATTCACACAAATAGCATTTAAATCTTCTCCTATTATACTTATACATGCTTATAAAAGTTTAGATGATTTTACAATGGAATTTTATACACTCAAGTCAAATAATGAAGAAGAGTACCCAGACTTCTTAGGTCGGTCATATGCAGATATCTTTAAACAAGATGTAGGTATTAGGCATATAGATATGATTAAAAGTTTTTCATCTATTAATAAGAGTTTACTTGAGTATATTCAAAATAAACAAAGTGATCTTATTGTTCTTGGTTCTAGTGGATCTGACATTGTAGGTTCATTTCTTAGTTCTACTGCTTCTTATCTACTTAGAAACACTTTTACAGATGTGTTAATTTACATTCCCCTGAATCAAGAGTAAATAAATTATTTAACAAGGAAATATAATGAATATTCATGACGAACTACCGACAGAGCATGAAGATGCTTTAATCGCATTTTTACATAAAATAATAAAGATAGCGGTAAAAGTATTAGCAATATTAATGGTACTTGTAATATTTTGGGGTGTAGGGGATGTTGTATATGTACTTTATCAAAATCTAATGGCTCCACCATTTATGTTACTTAGTATATCAGACATATTTAAAACCTTTGCAGCTTTTCTTGTTGTACTTATAGCCATAGAAATTTATCAAAATATTGTTATGTATCTAAGAACAGATGTAATACCAATTAAATTAGTAGTTGCAACGGCATTGATGGCAATTGCTAGAAAAGTAATTATAATAGACTTTAGTACTATAACCCCAATGTATATTTTTGCTACAGCTGCAGTAGTTTTAGCGCTTGGTATCACTTATTATCTTATAGGGAAACATCATAAAGAAAAGATTCTAGATCAAAGAAAAGGTGCTACTGATACAGATTGATTAAAGAGGATATAGCATTTTCAAAATATACTTATATTTGAAACAATTTTTAGTAACGGAAGGATTGTTCCAAATAGCATTGAATTTTTGAACATGCTCCATAAGGTACTAATTGTGGGACTAAATTATGATTTAGAATAAAAAGAAACATTTTTTAGAGAATGCTATAACTCTTTTAATTTATAAAGAAGACTTATATTTTAAATTAGATAAAATACCAAAACTTGGAGTTAAACTTGAAAATAAAAAACATTATATTATTAACATTACTTTTTATATCTACAAATAGTATTGTATATACAATTACAGAAGTATACTCAAAACAACGAATAGATTTAGTCCTAAAAGAGGATTTAAATAAACTACAAATTCATTTTGAGATTTTAAATACTACACAAAAAAACATCGCCTATGCTATATCTCAATCAATACAAAGAAATACAGATGCAATTAAGTTTTTAAGTGAGTCATATACTGCAAGTGTAGAACAAAATAAACTCAATAGAGAAAAACTTAATACTCAACTAAAAGAACAATATAGAACTGCTAAAAAACAAGGAGTACTGCAACTACAGTTTGTAAATAGAGATAATATCTCTTTTTTAAGAGTTCATAAACCATCAAAATTTGGAGATGATTTAACTACTGTTAGAGAAGATTATAAAATAGTTAATACAACTAAAGAAACAATTAGAGGTTTTACTCAAGGGAGAACTGCACACGGGTTCAGAAACACTTTTCCACTATTTGATAAAAATAATATACATATTGGAGCAATGGAGATCTCTTTTTCAAGTGCAAAATATCAAAGTTACCTAGACAATGTTAGTGATATACACACTCACTTTTTAGTTGATAAAAAAATATTCAATTCTAAAACTTTGGAAACTAAAAATTTAGTAATAAACTATGAACAATCTGCGGAAGACAACCACTTTATGCTAAATTTAGGTCCATTTCATTCACATCAACGATGTATTGTAGAAAATAACAAAAAACTTAAATCATATAGAAAAATTATAGATACTCATACCAAAACAGGTGAAAAGTTCAACTTTTATTTGAAGTTTAATCAAGATATAGAAATAGTATCATTTTTACCTATTAAAAACTTATCAAATAAAACTGTAGCTTGGATTGTATCATATACAAAATCAGATATTATTAAATCATTAATTACTAGCACTATGATTATTAGAGTATTATCTTTCTTTCTATCACTAGTGATAATATATCTTATATATAGACAAATTAAATCAAATCTTCAAATTAAAATTGAACAAGAAAAATCTGAAAAAAAACAAAATTTATTAAATGAGATTTTAAATACAACAGATAATATTATGATAATCACTGACTTTAAAGATATCAAATATTCAAATGATAAATTTAAATCAATGATGCTAATAGCACATACATCTCAATACAATGAAGAATCTCATCATAATATGCTAAATCTGTTTATGGAAACAGATAGTTACTTACATAGTGGATTACTAAAAGAGAATGAATCATTTGCACATCTGTATAGAAATACTAGAATAACAGATAGAAAGGTACTCATACTCAATGAAAACTTTGAACCAAAAGCATACTCTATAGTTATCCAAAAGCTTAAAGACAAAGGAGAATATCTAGTAACTCTATCAGATATATCTGAACTGCAAGAGGAGTTTAAAGAGGTTGAAAATAAAGCTTATATAGATGGACTTACAGGAGTTTATAATAGAAATAAATTTAATGAACTATTTAGTAAAGAGTTAGAAAGAGTAGAAAGATATAAAGAACCATTAAGTATTACAATTATTGATATTGATCATTTTAAAAAGTTCAATGATACATTTGGACATTTAGTTGGAGATGAAGTTCTAGTATCTATGGCTCAAACTGTAAATAAAAGTACAAGAGAAACAGATACCTTTGCTAGATGGGGTGGAGAGGAGTTTGTAATTATGTTTATTGATACTACTGTAGATAAAGCTAAAAAAGTAGCAGAATCTTTAAAAGATAAAATTGAGGCAAATGAACATCCAACAGCAGGTAAAATAACTGCTAGCTTTGGGATAACAGAATATAAAGATGGAGACAATCTAGATACAATGTTTAAAAGATGTGATGATGCTCTTTATAAAGCTAAAGAAAATGGTAGAAATAGAGTTGAATGTTTATAGTTTTAAACTGTTTGGATTAAATTTAAATCTGTTATAAAACATACTCTTAAACTCCTTTAATCTCTTATATTTGGAACACAAAGTACTCAAATGAGTTTTATATGTTCCACAAAGTGTTCAAAAAGTAAAAAGTATAAATTCCCACAAAGCCTTAGGCGTTTTGGAATAACATCTTAAGTGAATCATTCAGCTCACAAAACGGTACCAAAAACGGACACTAAACTTCACTTAATTTCCTAATATACAGGAAAATTAATCAAAAAGAAGCCTTTATTTCCTACTATTTCCAGCAATTACAGGAAAAGATGGGTAATCGTAATAGACCCGTATGTTCATGCTAAACCCCTTATATACCGTGCTTTACGAGCTTTTAAAGATTTAGCGAACACAAAACCGGTCACTAAAATGTTTGAAACTGAAAGCTATTTTGCTTATATTTTTTTGTATTGTACTAAAAACAAGCACTATCTATGATGAGATTTAAAATGAATATATTCTTTGTGTCCGTTAATACCCTCACCTAACAAATCTATATGATAAAGAAAAGATTAATGCGTTTGTACGTGTTCTTTCATTTCGAATCAAATACAATCAAAAAAGGATTACTCATGTTTGAAGAGCTAATCGAAAAAATAAATAAAATAGAGGCGAATGTGAATCTACTTTTACAGTTACATATAGAACAATCAAATAGTTTAACTACATATAATGATGTTGCAAAATTTTTAGGAGTAACACGTAAAACTATTTATAACTATATAAAAGATGGAAATTTTATAGAAGATAAACATTTTTATAGAAATAATAAAAGAACTCCAACATTTATTCCATCTGGAGTTATTGAGTTTAAAAAGGGTGTAAAAGCTGTTGAGACAAAATCAGTTTTGCCATCTCTTAAAAAGCCAATTGAAAGAGTAAATAATCCAATTGTGTCAAATATGCTTATAGGGGTGGCATAATGAAAGTAGATAACAACACATATGTTACTGTTCTAGGAATAAAATTTACCATTAAAGAAAAGTACGGCAAGCTTCATATTGCTTTTAATATAGATGCCAAAAGAAAAAATAGATCCACAGGTCTTGAAGCAACTAAAAAGAATTTGATTGTTGTAAAAAATGAGATTCTTCCACAGTTTGCTCAAGAACTCATAGCACTAAAAAGCTCTACACAATCAACAATAATTGTTGAAAATGATAATTCTACTCTTGAAAGTATTGCTGATATCCATTTTTTACTTCATAAAGAGAAAGTTCGTGATCATGTATACAAACGTGAAATAAGGAACTACAATCGGCATATAATACCCTACTTCAAAGGTCGACAGCTTAATTCAATAAAATCTATGGAGATTGAGGCTTGGCAAAATCGACTTTTAACTAAATACAAAGTCTTGAGTGTTAAAAAGTATAGAAGTATCTTTTATTCGATCTATACACGCGCTATACAGAACGAACTAGTCATAAAGAACCCATTTGACAATGTACCTGCCCCATCGCTTAAAAAAGAGTTCTATACTTATGCTGAAGCAGAGACTGTTAATCCTTTCACTCAATCAGAAATAGACAAACTTTTAGGTTCCGAAGATGATACATACATTCCAAACTTTATAAAACTGATGTCAAATTGTGGAGCTCGCCCGGGAGAGTTAATTGCTCTAGTATGGGATGACATTGATTTTGAGAAGCGAACTATAAATATTGCTAAGACTATTGTTAATAATGTTGTCAACTTACCTAAGACAATCTCTAGTGTTCGTTGTATAGATATGATAGATGGTGCATATGAAGCGTTACAAGCCCAATACAAGTTAACTGGTACATATGGCACGAATGTGTTTTTAAACTCTAGTAAGAAGAGTTTCTACAGCCACGATATTATAAATCTACTGATGCAAAAGAGACTCAAAAAGTTAGGTATTGAACCAAGAAGCCTTTATCAATTTCGCCATTCATTTGCCTCCAGAATGATTAAAAATGGTATTGATATTACATGGGTTTCCAAGATGCTAGGCCATAAAGACAGCTCTATCACACTTCAGGTCTATACCCATTACTTAAAAGAAGAGGCTCTAGAAATTATTGTTGATTTAATAAAATGTGAAATGCAAAGTAAAACAGATATAAAGTAGTCCTCAACATCCAATAAATTACTATTCAAATAACGAGGAGTTAGTCTGAAAAAGTAGTGTTATTGATAAGTTTATGATTATTGAATAGGTAGATGATGAAAACTTAGAAATTGTACAAACAGTACTTAACAATTTGAAAGCTGGGTTGATTAAAGATATTGAAACAAACGGAAAAGTGTCTAAAGTAAGAACGCCACCATATCAGCCAAGAATTAAGACAATCATGAAAGATGATGACTTTGGAACAAACGATAGCAGTGGAAAATATATAAATCCAGCGGCTTATAAACAGCGGTTACAAAATAAGAAGTAATCTATAATTTTTTAACATTTGATGAAATTTTTAATACTCTCTATTTTTGCGTGAGATTTAAACTCTTCCAATACTCTCTAAATTTGAGAGTGTAATATACAGATGCTTCTTCTCTTGACATTTGAAGAGGAATTTTCATGTTTGGAGATTTAGCAATCCAACTACCATCTACTAGTTTCATATCATACTTAACAAGATAATAATATTCACCGTAAGTCATAAGCACTCTTTGAAGCTTTTTTTAAAATTATAGCAAAATCACTATCATTAATTTGATAGTGAATTTTCTTGTGGCTTAAAACACTATAAATCAATCTATTTTATATGGTTTTGTTGGTTCCGTGCGTTTACTTAGCCTCTTTCACTTTGTCTGCATCCAAAACCCTATAAAATCTCCTATATAAGGACTTATTAGGGGGTTTATTATGAAAACTACAAAATCAATAAAAAGAATCAAAGAGAACATAACAATCGTTGAGTTTAAAAAGATTATGGCTGCAACTCGTGGAGATGACTCTATAAGAGAGAATACAAGATTAAATCTACTTAGAACCTTTGTAATGCTATATCACACAGGTATGAGACTAAATGAACTTCAAGATTTAAGACTACAAGATATAAAAGAGCTACTTGAAAATGAAACTGTTAAAGTTGTCTCCAAAAAAACATCTTCAGAGAGAAAACTCTATCTTACTAAAGAGTTCAAAAAGAACCTTACACCACTATTTGACTTTGAGATTGAAGATGATGAAAATAGAATAATCTGCAAAGGTAGCAATAAGAACAAACGAACTGGCATAAACACTATTACTTTTATTCAACAGATAAATAAATATCTAAAATCAGTTCTTGGTAGTGGCTACACATCGCACTCCTTTAGACAAGGAATTTTAAGTGACTTTGGTGCCAAGGGAGTTAATATCAAAATTATGAGTAAATTTATTGGACATTCTGATATTAAGACTACCCTCAAATATGTTCAGCCAACAGACGAAGATATTATGATGAATTTGATTAGGTAACAAGATATTTGCACCTAGCTATATTTTTAAGTGGCAGTACTTTTTATTGGAACAAGGTAGACTAAAAAGATTGTATGATAGAATGCAGCCATAAAAAGGGTATATGATGGCAACTAGTTTTAAAAATGGTAATGAGGGAAAATATTGTTCTGTTTGTGATGACTGGAAAGAACTGCATGAATATCATAATGAAACAGCCAAAGGTTCTTCGCAAGGTGGCAAGCAAAATGTATGTAAAGAATGTGTCCAAAAAAGAAATAAAAAATAGTTCCTCTATAACACTGGAAGTATTTAGAAATCAACTTTATTAAACTTAAAATATTTCTTCATTCTTTAAAGAAGAAGATGCTTCGAGTTTAACTAAATACATCTATTTTAGATGTAATCGCTTCAATCGCAATATCTTGTAAATACAACGAATGGACTGACTTACAATAAGCTCGAAGTAAATCAATACGTTTATTGTTCCCTTGCAAATCAAAATCTTCATTCATTGAAAAGAATAAACTCATTACATACTCATCACTGACCTTCACATCAAAATCTTGACTATGAATTTTTATAGTAATAATTTTATCCATTTTCTAGCTTTTGATCTAAATCTAAAAACTCTGTTCTAGATGTATCCTTACCCTCAAGAGTACTTATAGACTCTCTAATTAGTTCCACTAGCTCATCTACATCAAAATTTGAAGTCTTACTAGCACCATTATTGATAATAACATTTGAGACTAATTTTAAAAGTGCTTCAACTTTAACAACATCATTTTTTATGTGGTAAGGGATAGTGTATTTATCAAGATAGTTAAATTCATATTCTACATCTTCCGATAGATTATTAAAAGCCTGTTCTTCATCAAACTGTGAGTTCAAAAGGAAATCCATTAAATCAGACTTTTGTTCTTTCGTTACAATCTCTGGAATCTCTTCGTTAATACTACTAAATTTTAAAGTGTACTCACCATCATATTCATCACAATTTAGTAGGTCTATTATTTCAGACTTCTGACACTCTAAGTTTATGTATATATATAGTGTACCTCTTATGCCCATAATGCTACTTACTTCTGGATTGTTATAGATTTTGAAATTGAGTTGTTTATGAATGATTGATGTCATTAGTGGAGCTTCTTTACTTCTGATAGAGGTGTTGGAGTAAAACTTGTATCTTGTTCTATTTTTAAACC
The DNA here is from genome assembly GCF_015265455.1 of Candidatus Sulfurimonas baltica. Taxonomy (NCBI): domain Bacteria; kingdom Pseudomonadati; phylum Campylobacterota; class Epsilonproteobacteria; order Campylobacterales; family Sulfurimonadaceae; genus Sulfurimonas; species Candidatus Sulfurimonas baltica. The sequence goes on from NZ_CP054492.1 coordinate 1,427,552, forward strand.
AAATGGACCACGAACTGAGTTTAACTCGCTTAATGTAAAGTAGCCAAGTTCTAACTCATGCCCAGAAACTAATCCGAAACAAGTATCCTTATCTTCTTTAGATATCTCTGTGATGTACCAAGTCCAATTACTATCAGGTGTGAATAGTTTTATGTGACAGATGGGATCTTTTGTGTTTTCTGTGTCGTATAGGTCTGGCAGGCTTAAGAGTGCTTTTTGGATTAGTGTTTGCATGAATAACCTTTTTATTTATTGATTATCATCTTTAAAAGGTTCAGATACCCTACCATGAGACAGGACATGAGACATATGGTTTAGTGAGTTTGATTGATTAGAGAAAAGTGTATTAAGAAGTTGACTTTATGAGACAGAGAAGATGGTGACTTATATCAAATAATGTTAGATATGATATTATTACCAATACAACTCTCGGAGCAATTGATATGATAATAACTAAAGAAAAATTAAAACCATTGGAGTTTTATAGGAAACTTAGTAGCGTTGAGCAAGAAAAAATAAATAAAAACTTTTTACTATATTTAGAGAAAGCAAAAAAAGATTTAGGTAATTATGCATGTATAGTTGATATTTGTTTAAAATTGACATATGATGATTGTGAGTATTTCATTAATGACCCTGATACAAGAGCAGGTTATACGGGATTAAATGTTTTTAATGGTATAAGTTCCCAACTGGATAAGATTCTGAAAAACAGTGAATACTCCTTAAAATATTCGGAATATAAGACATAATATTAAAATCTGGTGTGTTAGTTGGCATACTTAACCTTTAAAATGGTATATCTCCATCTAGTTGTACTAAAGTATAACTAAGATCTTCTTTTTTACCTAAAAAACTCTTCAGTTGAGATAGGGTCATAATTTACAAGACACTTAAAAGTATATACCTCATTTTCAAGATATTTCTCTAACTCTTCGCCTGAGGTAATAGCTTCTAGTTTCTCTAGTTCAGTTTTGACATTATTTTCACTATCAAAAAGAATGACATAAGTTCGAAAAAATTCTAGCTTACCATGTTCATAGTCATATATAACTATCTGATATACATTTTTGATATCTGTTTTATCAACTCTCATATCTTCTCCAAACTTAAACGCATCGTATCTTAATCATCAAAGTATTCATCATCATTATCAAATTCATAAAACTTATCTTCAGCTTCTTGGATGATTGCAGATAAAGATACAAGGTCATTAATTTTCTTATCTGTGGTATCTATAAACAGAGCTGTCATCCACTCAGAATTTCCATCTTCATCATATGTTTTATAGATCTGAGTATGATAATCTAAAGAGTCCCAAGAACTACCTTCTAAGTTACAATTACTTAAAATTTCATGTATTTGCTGATCATCATAGTCGGTATGTATTGCTAACTCTGTATCTAATATTCTATTACTTTGTATGAACTCATCTATTTTTGCATATATTAACATCTTATCACCATTTATTATTTGATGAAAATTATAGCAAAAAGATGAATATTAAAAACATTAACCATTCTTTTAGAACATTTTAGGTTAAATAATACAAAAGGTATTAAATGAAATTTATCACACTATTACTATTTACACTAATATCACTACAAGCTCAAAACTTCACAAAAGAAAATCTTCTTGGCATGTGGGAAATATCATCTGCAAAAATCAATAAAACGGTTGCTTTTGGTAACTACATAGGTAAAGAGAGAAATGAGGTTCTAGAACTTCTTTTTAATACTCAAGGCCAGATGAAAATTGTAAAAACTGCTGAAGTATATAATTATGAAGTAGTGCAAGGACAGCTAAAAATATACGATACTAAGATTTATCGAAATGGCTATAAAGTAAAAAGAAAAAATCGCTATGACCTTTTTAAAATTATAGGCTCTTTCGAAGGATGTGATCTTGTTAAACTTATGGAAAAAAAGATACCAGGTTATAACCCTAAACGAGACTTGAAAATGTGTAAAATCTCAGGCATGCCACAACCAACTTATGAAAGTGACATTTCAAACTATAAGTTTTAATAATGAAAGAAAAATTAATGAGAGAAAGACCTAATTTTCAAACTCCAGAGTCCTTGGCATTTAGAGAGAGAATGAAAAACCAAGTATGGGATAATGAACCAGGGAAGCCGTCACTTAGTGAAGAACAAATTGAAGATATTGCAGACGCTTTCGTGAAAGAACAACAAAAAGGAAAAAAGTGACACTAGGACTAATCAAAGATACAAAGTTAAAAGAAGAGACACCATTAGTTGATGTAAATTTCACGCATTCACTCTGTATTGGACAAACGGGAAGCGGTAAGACTACTTCATTTATCTATCCAAATATTAAAAACAGAATGGAATTAGGTCATGGGATACTTTTCTTTGATATTAAAGGAAGTGAGCATTTAGCGCTAAAAAAGCTGGCTTCAGATGCCGACAGACTTGATGACGTAATCGAGATAGGTAAGCCTTGGGGTTCAAATATTAACATCATAGAGTCTCTTAACAACAGAACTTTTGCAACATTACTTATGGAAATCGTTGGGGAGCCTGCTAATGGAGGGAGTAATACATTCTTCTATAATGAAGCAATAAGCCTAGGTTCGAGTATATTTAATACACTCAAACTGAAATCTATAATCTCTAAAGAGCTGCATGAACTAGATAAAGATACCTCGTTTGTATTAGAAAAGTATTTTACTCTAGGTGACCTATATAGTATTATTTACAATATTGATACCCTTTATGAATTTATTCAAGATGGTAAAAAATTTCTTAAAAGTTTACATAGTTTTATAATTCGTAATACTGAATATTATCACGGTGAGAAGAGTGAAGTATATAAAAATATAGTTCTCAACTACTCTAATATGAAAGTAGGAATGAAGTATTTCACCAAATACGATGTTGAAGCAGATAGTAGGAGTAGTGGTGAAAAGTTTGAAGCATCTCTCTTGTCTGTTATTAGCACTCTTTCATCAGGATTTAGTTTTATGTCTACATCCTCTGCAAAGTACATTTCTGAAAAAGAAAACCCTTTAGGCATAGTAGAATCATTACAAGATGGAAAAATCATCATCATAAACGTTAGAGTAATACCAGATACTATACTCGAGTTGATGTTAGATCAGATATTTGAGAAAATGATTGACTTAAATCTTCAAAGCGAAAAGGACAAAAAGCCAATATCCATCTTTATAGACGAAGCGCAAAGACTTATAAACAAAGACATTCCTCTAGACGTGCTTAGAAGCTCAAAAGTAGATGTTCTTATGGCTGTACAAAGTGAAATCCAGCTCATTAGTAAGTTTAAATCAAGAGAAGATTGGCAACAGATCTCTGTAAATATTGCTCAGAAATATGCGTTTAGATCTTCATTTTTTGGTGGAGATCATCTACTCTCTTTTTACGTAGATACAGCGACGTTAAATATATTTGAGTATGCAAAAGAGCATGATGCAAATAAACTTAGAGCAAAACCAATATTCTTAAATAAAGAGGATTTTGACAATGTTGAGCATAGTTATCAGCATAAGGTATTAAAACTAAAAAATATAGAAAAAAATGAGATACTCTTTTATGACGTAACACACTTTGAAAATGAGAGAGAAGTGATACTCATAAACACTAATACTAAACAAAAGAAGTATAGAAAACTCTTTACAGATTTTCAAGACAAGCTTATAGAGAATGAGATCAAGTTCTATCTAAAAGAGCCTATTGAAAGTCTTGTAACAATGCATCCCGTTCCACAAGACAAACTTCAAATCATGTATGATAAATATAAAAAGTATAATAAGACTAGATTGGAGCAAACCTTTGTTAGTAGATTTTCAACGCAAGACAAAGCCTTCTCTTGTACGTATGACATTGGAGAGCTACTTGCTAAGAACGATGAAGATACGGATATATTAGATATATATGATTCGCTTATACGCGATGAGTTTTCAGAGGAATTAACAATAGATGAATACTCTGAGGATGATAAAATTATAACAAACGAATGTGAAGAACTCGCAACCACCCTAGTGGCTTTACTTGAAGAAAATGGTGTATTTGTAATTAATAATAAAGACTTTTTCAGCGTTTACTTTATGAGAGAAATCCCTGATGTTACACCTGTGCAGTTGCGTTTACAATTTGATGATTTAAATGTATAAAATTTAGAAATATTATTTTTAAAGGATATACAATAATACTTAATAATTTGAATTTAGCTACAGAGAAGATGAGTTTTGAAGATTTAACATTTATACTAAATGGTGCATCTGAAGAAACGATCAGTGAATTTTTTGGTAATATTCAAACATATATACCATCTGACGATTTTTTCTCTTTTCTTAATTTTGTAATTAAAAATGATAAGAAATTATTAGAAAAATTTAAACTCAATAAAGAGATCAGTAAAATAATTTTATCTCTGTAGATAGATGTTACTGATTTTTTCTCTAATTTGAAAATAAATGATCAATAGCAGGTTTTCAATACCATTAAATCTAAATATTGATGTCTCTATTCCAAGAGACAGAGACTCCAGCTGTTTATTGAGTCAAATTGTATGAATAAAAATTAGCTAGCTGCCCGAGAAGTTTTAACTTTAGTCTTCATAATTTATAACAAAAATTTAAATAAAACAAAGAGCACAACACTCATAAGAAATAGTTCCAATATCAGTGTTCTTCTATTAGTTAAAAGTAAAAACTCTTTTTTAAATGTTGTATCTCTTTGGCGTTTTCTCTCATACCCCACAGCAGATGCGACAGCAAAAAAGAGTACATTAACATATATGACTATGAAAAATAAAAAGCTGTTTATAATCTCAATACTATATATCATCAGTCTCTATTGTGTTCATTAAAGTCATCACCTGTAAAGCTTTTTATCTGTTCTATTATGACGGGATTATAGTATAGTTGTCCATTAATTATTATAAATAGATTAAGAAAACTTGCAGAGATATTTAAATGTATGCTGGTAATTCTCTATAGCATCAGCTTACGTGTGTCACCACTCTTTATTGGCCGTTATACAGCTCAAAAATAGCACTTCTAATACTCTGACTGTAAACAGCATTAAAGCCACTGTATTCATTCGTTCCACTAAAAAAAGGTAGCTTATTTAAGTTTTGTATACCGGCATAGTAAAATCCGCCAGTTTGCTCAAAATGTTTTAATGCATTTGCTTTCATGATATGCACATAAGGCTCTTTGTTTGTTAGAAGATAAAAATATACGGGAGTACTGTCTTTTATAAAATCGGCATATTGTTCGTGCCACTCTTTAGAATATTTTACTAAGTCATCATCTGAAATGTTTGCTCTGTATTTTACCTCTACGAATGAAGCATTGTCTCCACTTGGGTGCACGACTAAAAAGTCTGGCATATACTGCATACGATTTTTCAGAGATGCAACAGCTTTTCTACCACTTTGTAACTTTGCAAATGCTGGAGACAGTTCTTCTATGCCAACTTTATTGACATGGCATCCCATCAACTCAAAGTGATGTTTACAGATAAGTTCTGCAAAGTCACCTTTAATTTTTTTTATTTTAAACTCGGGTGTGTTAGTTGGCATACTTAACCTTTAAAATGGTATATTTCCTTCTTGTACTACTATTGAAGTCTCACTAGGAGTTTCTTTTTTACCTAAAAATTCTTCAGTTGAGATAGGATCATAATTCACAAGATACTCAAAAGCATACTCTTCATTTTCAAGATATATTTCAAGCTCTTCCCCTGAGCAAATAGTTTCAAGTTTTTCTAGTTCAGATTTTACATTATTTTCATTATTAAAAAGAATGACATAAGTTCTTAAAAACTCTAATTTACCATATTCATAGTCATATATAGCTATCTCATATACATTTTTGATATTTGTTTTATCTACCTGCACATTTTCTCCAAATTCAAACGCATTACTTCTTAATCATCAAATAATTCATCATTATCAAACTCATAGAACTTATCTTCAGCCTCTTGGATTATGGCAGATAAAGATACAAGATCATCAATTTTCTTATCTGTAGTATCTATAAACAGAACTGTCATCCACTCAGAGTTTCCATCTTTATCATAGGTTTTGTAGATCCGAGTGTGATAATCTAAAGACTCCCATGAGCTACCTTCTAGGTTACAATTACTTAAAATTTTATGTATTTGCTGATCATCATAGTCGGTATGTATCTCTAGTTGTGTATCTAATGTTTTTCCACTTTGTATAAACTCATCTATTTCTTGATATATTAACATCTTATCACCATTTATTATTTGATGGAAATTATAGCAAAAAGATGAATATTTTAAAACATTAACCATTCTATTATAACAATTCAGGTTAAATAACAACAAAGGTTTAAAATGAAATTTTATAATGGCCTGAAAAATCAAGACAACTTTTTAGCTTAATTTGATTTCCACCTCTATACACTGAGTATGTTATCTCCAAAAGTAAATCTTTGACCCTAATATTTCATAGATTATTATTCGCATGAAAAATTTCTTTTATAATTGCATCTAAGTTGCTAAATCTAAACTTTTCATCAAAATCAGAATAATTACTAACTCCTAAATTTTCTCCATATAAGGTTATTAATTCCCCTAGCAACTCTTCATTCTCAGAAACCTTATTTTTTATACTATTGAATTCTTTTATATTCTCTCTTGTATCTATATTAATTTTATGTAAATCTATTAATTCTGTTATTAAAACTTGAAATTGTGATTTATCTTGAGTGTCTTTTATATGTATATTATAGTATCTAAGAACATCATCAGTAGAAAATTCTGTAACAATATCTAAAGTTTCAAGTATATTGGTCTTACTATTAAAAAGCTGATCAAAAAATAAGTTATTAAATCTATCTATTTTAAGTTTTTTCAAAATTTTTAATTTATAAAAATTAGATAAATGGTTAGTCACTTTTAAAACTTGATTATTATCTACTTTAAATAATATAGTATATAAAACTTTAAATCTATATTTTTCTTCAACAATACTATTAGTAACATTTAAAACTTTTAATAGTAGTTTTATATCGTTTGTATTAGATATTATATTTATTAAAATATTTGATTTTTGATATTCATTTACAAGTGTCTTACTTATACTTAGGGCTTCTTTTAATAAGGGTTCATTATCTATGCTTGACAATATTGAAGTTAATGCTAGCGCTTTATAATACTCATCAGATATCTCTTCTTTAATAAGCTTCTTTGCTCTTTGTACATCATCAATATTAGGAACTACTGATCCTATAATCCGAGATTTACAATATGGATTAGACATTTTTTCTATCATTGTCAATATTTTATTTAGTAATTCCATATCGTTTGTTTTATCTGCAATAAAAGTAAGTATCTCTACAATATCCTCCTCTTCAGCATCATTATTATCTTGAATGCATTGATTTAATATGTTTAATGCTTCAGCCAGCAGTTCTTCATCATTTGTTTTAAAGGCAATTGAAACTAAGACTTTTGATTTATCACTTTTATATGAAATTTTTCTAGCAATATTTAAAATATTGTCAAGTATTTTTTTGTTAGATATGTTAGATATTATTGATAGTAGAACCATTGATTTTATAACATCATCATCAATATTCTCAATTATAAGTAAAGATTTGTTTAATAGTTTCTGATTGTTTAGTTTAGAAGCTATTAAGATTAATAATTCAGCAAAGAAAAATTCATCTTCAGAATCAGAAAATATTTTATTACTTATGTTAAGTATTCTATTTATTGTTTCCTCATCATTAGTTTTAAGTAAAATAGATATCATAATTTTGGATTGATTATAAAGGTCAGGAATCTCTTGAACAATATTTAAAGCTTCATGTAAATCATCTGTTTTTGTAGCAACCAATGTTAAATATTTAGTTTTCATTCTATCAATAAAAGTTTTATTAGCCTCCATTAAAGTTTTGTTGGCAGTATTATTATCTATTAATTCGTACTTAGGATCTAGAATTTCATTGGTTATTTTTAAGTGACTTTCTATGTTTTCAATCTGAAATACTACTGATTCGATAGTTTCTAATCTACACTCTTTATCACTAATCTTCTCAGCAATAGCTAATATTTCATTTAATGATTCTTTATTATTTATTTTGATAGCTATAGATATTAAAAGATTAGATTTATCAAAGTCATCAGGAATAGTTTCTACTTCCTCTAATACTTTACCTAATCTCTCATTGTTGTTTGTGCTTGATATTATATGACTTAAATAACCTGATTTCTCAATACTATATGGTATGCTGCCAATAAATTTAAAAATTGCATCAAATAGGTCAACATTGTTTGTTTTTGAAGCTATTGTAATAACGGTATTTGTTTGAATATAAATATTTTGAATTTTTTTACTTATATCCATTGCCATTTGTGTATTATTTGTTTTTAAAGCTATGTGTGCCAGAGCTTTTGACTTGTATCCTTCAGGGAAATAATTTATCAAATCTAAGCATTCATCAATATCATCAATAGTAGATAATATTTTCATTAGAGCTTTTGCTTTATACTCATTATCAGGAATAGATTCAGCTACTTTTAGAGCTTCCTTTATAGTGTTTTTTTTAGAAGCTATTAACAACATCACTCTGGATTCAGCTACATTATTATATGTTTTTTTACTTATCTTTAATGATCTGTTTATTAGTTTTTCATCATCTGTTTGAGATACAATAGCTTCTGTTGTCATTTGTATTGTTAAATCATCAGAACATTTTTCAAGAATATCTAAAACTTTACTCAATAGTTGTTTATCGTGAGTCATTGATACTACATACCTGAAAGCTTGTGGATATTCTTCCGAACTCATCATTTCAGCTATATGTAAAGCTTTTTCTTCTGTAATGCTAGTGAGCAACCTTATTCTATGTTCATCATCTAAGAAAAGTAAAACATCATAAAATTTATCATCAATAACCTCTTGTTGAGCGATTATATTTACAAATATATCTTTAGCTTCACTAGTCACAGAGTTCAGCCAATCATCCTTATGTGTAATGAACTTTTGTATATACTCTACCTTATCAATATTAAGTGCTATATCTAAAAACAGATTTTGGGTATATTGTTCATACATATCTTTATACCCTAAAACTTTTTGATAGTTTTTTTCCAAAAAAGCCAACTCATATACATATCGTATCTCATATTTATGTCTTAGAGTCTCTTTACTATCCACTTCTTTATATAAGTCACGTATCTCTTTTTTATTTTCTTTTATAAGTTTAGCATCTAAAATGGAACTATACTTGTCTTTTGTCATATTTTCATATGAAATTATATTATGATAGATATGTATCCATACTAAAGTGTTTTTTAGATGAATTAAATTTGTTTGTGCATAAGTGTTTTTTTTATTTTGATCTAAATACTTAATAGTTTTATTTAGTACCTTGTGGATTGTAGATTTTTCTTTCACATATTCTATCTCATCAATCTGATCTGCATAATATTCTAGGATAGTTTCAAACATAATGCTTTTAAGTTTTTCTTTATTAAATGTGAGAATACTACCTATACTTTTTAGATACTCTAAAATAGCTTCTTTTACAGAGAGATGATAAAAGATATAGTTGCCATCTTCATCATATTTGAGAAATACTTCTATATCATTAAAATATTTCTCTTGAAATTTAAACTCATCTACTTCATCATTATCTTCTGCTAAGATATCGTAAATGGTAGTAAAATCTATGCCTGATTTTGAAAGGTACACCATGTAGAGTATTTCTCTTGAGAGAGGTTCTATACTCTTAAATGTATCCTCATAAAATTTCTCTAAATTTTTAGGAAGCTTCTCACTCCAAGCTATGATATCTTTAACAATATTTTGACTTTTTTTAATTTCTTTAAGTTTTTTTACAATGAAATGAATATAAAGTGGGATTCCTTCTGAACGTTTAGCAATAGTACTTACAATACTATTATAATCTGTTGATCCAATTGCTACTTCTCTTGGTATTGATTGTTCTAAGAGTGCTTCAACTTCTTTGGGTTTCAGTTTTGTTAATTCAATAAGTAATCTCTTGTCTTTAAACTGAGTTGTTTTTATTTTCACATCAAGAGGTTCTTCGATTTTAGGAATATCTCGATAAGACAAAATAAGATGAATTTTACTTTTATAATTAAAAGGAATCATATTGATAATATCAGCAGGATTATTAAACTCATCCAAACCATCTATCATAAGTAGAAGGTTTTCATTACTTTGTTTTTCGTACTCTGTAAATAGATTTTCTAGTCTTTGTGCTGCTGTATCTTCTTTATTTAACTTAACGTTGACACCCAGTGTATCCAATTCACTATTTATTTGAGAAAGAAAAAATTCATCTTCTTCAACTTCCATTTGACCTTTAATAGCATAAAAGAGAATAGGTTTTATATTCAAATTTATATCATTAACTTTCTTTTCAAGTTGTGTTAAGAAAGCAGATTTTCCAATTCCCGGTTTCCCATAAACACAAGTTAAAGAGATTGTATTATCTTGAAGACACTGTATTACTTCGTCAAGTTTATCATTTCTTCCTATAAAATCTATCAAAAGCTCAGACTTTTTATCTTTCGTCACTTTTGACATGAGTGAAGTAACATCCTGATTAAATTTTTTATTTGTTCTGTCACTTAAATCTGAGAAATGACTAAAGGCATAATCTAAAAACTCGTGGGTTTTTCTACCACCATTATAAAAAAATAGTTTTTGACGCTTTGGCTTTGCATCCTGACATGCAGTATGTTCACACCCTATATATGCTAGAATTGGTATTAGTTCATAATCCTTTGATTCAAATCGCATAAAAATAGAATGTACAGCAACATTTTTATCCTGGTCATAATAAAATTTTAAATTATCAATATCTATCTGTTCCAAATCTTTTTCCAAGTTTTCAATGATAATATCCATTAAACCAAGAACACGATTTCTATATTTTATGTCCTTTTCGTTAAAAGAGGCACCATGACCTTTCGTTTTATTCCGAAAGTTTGTCACACAATTATTCAAAAAATCTTTTGTTGATTTTATCTCGATTTCTTCAGGTTCTTCAACTCCTTTTATGATGTCTGATATGTCTTTATAAAAACCTTGTTTTTCTTTTACAACTAACTCATAAAAATACTTACATAGGGGATCATTATTTAATTTTTTATAGTTTTCTGTTGTAAATGGATTTTTAACTAAATTTACAAAATGGCCTAAAGATGGAGGAGTCCCAAATCCATCTTGCATAAGTTTAGTATAAAGTTGTTCATCTTTATGCTTCACTGCAGTAATAATCATCGTAGAAAAAAGTTTAATCATCGCTTCTATATAATCAAAACCAACTACAAACTGTTTATGGTATTTTTCCTCTTCTCTTGAAGTTTCAAACTCATATTTTAATCTTTTAAATAAAGCATCTTTTATTATTATTTCTTCCATTTTGATCCTTTCAATATTACGCTAATACACTCTTATACATCCCAAAAACCAAAACACTCCCAAAAAAAAGTTCCCATATGATTATTTTTCTACTGAGCAAAAACAAAAATTCTTTTTTAAATGTTGAATCTTTTCCTGATTTTCTTTCATATCTTACCGAAGTTGCTACGAAATAAAACACTACATTTATATATAGCTAGGAAAAAGAAGAAGTTGTATATAATATTTTCTAGTAAGATTTTAAGCTCTTCATTATAAAGTTCATAAGTTGGCGACTTTTTACATAAGCTACCCTTTTATACTTAATACTCAATATTATAGTTACTAATGCGATAGCACCACTTATGCTTACATTACTTGTAATAAGTTGCATTGTATATTTAAAAATCTCAGTATTTTTAATATCATCCCCAAAGAGTAAAATCACAGAAAGCAGAGTTCCTAATACCTTTAAAGTATTTGCGATATTGTCTCTGGTAATATCTAAAGTTTTGGCAATGTTGTTTTCAACTTCATTATATACGTCTAAGTAGCCCATTCCCTTTTGAATAACTATATTGAGTTCATTAGGCTGAAACCGTCTCGCTACTTCACTAGAAAAGTATTCATTTTTAAGTCTTTGCATCTGTTTGTAGAGCTCATTATGTCTGTCTATATCTGTAAATTCACTATCGATGAGTTTTTGTTCAAATATTTTAATATTGTAATTTATATAAAGATTTAACATATAGATTAAAAATACTTCATTTTTTTGCCCTTCATTAAAATAATAATCATTGCCTTCTCTAATACCTAAAAATGTAAGCGAGTCTTTAAGTGCAAGAGCATTCCAGTATTTAAAAGGCGAATAACTACTGTTAGATATTTTTTCATATATATATGATTCACTAGACTCTGAAAGCCACTCTTCACTATTAAAACTTGAAAATGTTGCTAGAGCATAGGTACTTTCGCTCATGTAATCAATAGAGTTTATCTCTGTGTACTTTATTTCATTTGTTACAGGAGTTTGGATTAAGATTGTATCATTAACTCTCTCTTTAGCGTTCACGCAATGCACTGTGTCATTAACTTTCTCAAACCCATCTTCATTGATATGGGTCATGCTTATCATTTTAGCAGTTACCGCACTTTTATAGATAGCATGATACTTGTTGGTTTTATCTATATGCTCTAGGTCGATATTAAAGAGTTCATCACCAGAAAATTGATCTGTAGAAAAAGATTTAAAGAGAGTCTTTAAAAAATCAGTATTTGCACTGCTATAAACAACAATCTTTTCTTTAAAATCTATGTTTAGTTGAATAAAGTCTCTCATTTTTTGATTAAATACAGAAGATATGTCCGCTATCTTGTGAGTGTTATGCAAGGATGTTTCAAGCACTAAAAAAGCAATGTTATTATCAAGTATCCATAATTGTAAACTATCCATTTTAAAGTTAATATCGTGAGAATCAAGCTTTAGTTTCCAGTCAGTATTTTCTTGTTGTTTTTGAAAAATCATATTATTTTTATTATGAAAAAAAGCACTTTTCGTTTCTTCGTTATATTGAGAAAAGAACCTTGTGTATATGTACTCTTTTATATCTTCATATCCAGGCTTTTTTTCTTTACTACTTTCGTTTAAAAACTCCCAGCCATTACCTTTTATCACCTTCACAAAACTTTCCCCTCGTCCATTTACAAAAAAATTATTATAAATTTTAGAAGTAGTTTTGTCTCTTTGGAAGTTTTTTTTATCTACAATACCATCAAATACTCCATGAGGAATAGGTATAATAAAAAAAGATGTGTGTCTACTTGGTATGACTTTACCAATAGCATCCATAGCTTCTTGTCTTGTTATAGTTAGTTCGTTAGTTTCCTGCATAATTACTCCATTCTTCTAATGCTTTGAGTATCTCTGTAAATTCTAGTTCACTGCCTCTTCTTGGGGAGTCAATGATAGTATAGTTATGACTTGGGTTACGACCGTCATACCATGGATCTGGGATATCGTATCCTACTCTGTTTTCTTCTTTTAAAACTATACCTTTTTCTTTTCTTCTTTTAGTTTCCATACTATTTAAAACATCCCCAAAACCTTTTAAAGTAGTAACTCCATCAGGCTTGACTGAGATAATAGTTCTTTTTGAGGATAAAGATGTTACTAAAAGATCAAAACCATTTTTTGTATGAACAGAATCATTCCTTGCCCATTCTGTAAATAGCTTACTTTTGGGTAAAAAAACGATCAGCGCTTGTGTTTGTATAAACCTACTAGTATTTCTACGTTTAACTTGTATCGATTTTATAGAAGCCCTTTTAAGATCAGCTTCATATGTTATATAATCATCTCTAATCGATTTAATGTATCTATGATACTTTGGTGGTAAGCTCCCACTTTCAAAACCATACTTAACACACTCTTTTATGAGTATATGTCCTCTTTTCACTATCTCAAGATCACTCTTACATTCATTTTTTAAAAAGGAAAATATGGAAGATAGAGAGACTTTATACTTACTGCTTTGACCAAAATCAACCTTATCTAAATACTTTGCTAATTTTTCTGCAAACTTTGGAAAAGATTTGTTTTTGATGTAGTAAGATGCCAGGTAAGAGCTAGCAACACAATCCAAGTCAGGAGATATATGAAGCTCAATTCTTTGTATATTTTCACCTATTAGTTTAGGGTACAAAAAAGTAAGCATAGTAGCCGAGTGTTTTGGAGCTGATGGCTGATGATGATCTATGATACCTTTAGTGAGTTTGTTCCCGTTGTCTAAAAGTAAAACATTCTTTTTTGCTTTTGAAACTGTTCCATAAAGGTTAAACTTATATTTTATCACTATTCTACTCTTCACTTAAGGCTTTATATCGCTGAATATTTTCTTGATTTCTAAGCATATTATTGTCTAACATCATGTCTATATTTTGGTAGTTTTTCTGAAATATTTGAATGGCTTTTTCTGTATTTCCTGACTCAAAATGAAAATATATTAATTCAACAACAATATTAAAAAATTTATCGAAATCTTGATTTCTTTTTAAAGTGTCATCTCGTGAATGGTAAAAAACTCCTCTATCGATGTAAGCTGAAGCTAAATCATTCTTATCAAAGTATATAATCTTTTCTTTATCTAGGTTTTCTCTTATCTCTATAGCCTTATCATAATCATCCAGTTCCTCGGTTGGTTTTTCTAGAACGTGATTTGTATCCGCTCTATTTATATAAGCTTTAGCTAAATTGCTTTTATCAAAATAAATAGTTTCATCTTGTTCTAGAATCATCATTATCTCTATAGCTCTATCATAATCAGCGAGTGCTTTAGTTGGTTTTTCTAGAGAGGCATTAGCATAACCTCTATTCATAAAAACTAAAGCTATATCTTTCCTATCAAAGTGAATACTCTCACTTTGACCTAGGATCTGTATTATCTCAATAAAATCACTGTAATCATCTAATGACTTAGTATATTTTGCTAGAGAGGCATTGGCATCTCCTCTTTTCATAAAAGCTTTAGCTAAATAACTTTTATCAAAGTGAATAGTTTCATCTTGTTCTAGAATCATCATTATCTCTATAGCTCTATCATAATCATTCAGTGCTTCAGTTGGTTTTCCTAGAGACTCATTGGCAATTCCTCTATTCATAAACGCTTTAGCTAAATCAATTTTATCAAAGTAAATAGTTTCATCTTGATCTAGAATCATCATTATCTCGATAGCTCTATCATAGTCATTCAGTGCTTCAGTTAGTTTTCCTAGAGAATAATGCCCAGTTCCTCTGCTCAAAAAGGCTAAAGCTAAATTACTTTTATCAAAGTGGATAGTTTCATCTTGTTCTAGAATCATCATGATCTCTATAGCTCTATCATAATCATTCAGTGCTTCAGTTGGTTTTCCTAGAGAGGCATTAACATTTCCTCTATTCATGAAAAATAAAGCTAAATAATTTTTATCAAAGTGAATAGTCTCACCTTTGTTTAGACGCTCTCTTATCTCAATAACTCTATCATAATCTTCTAGTGCTTCGGTTGGATTTCCAAGAAAGTCATTGGCATTTCCTCTGTTTATAAAAGCTTTAGCTAAATCAATTTTATCAAAGTGAATAGTTTCATCTTGCTCTAAAATCATCATTATCTCTATAGCTCTGTCATAATCATCTAATGCTTCTGTTACTTTTCCAAGAGACTTATTAGTATTTCCTCTATTCATAAACGCTTTAGCTAAATTACTTTTATCAAAGTGGATAGTTTCATCTTGTTCTAGAATCATCATTATCTCTATAGCTCTGTCATAATCATTCAGTGCTTCAGTTGGCTTTCCAAGAGACTCATTGGTAATTCCTCTATTCATAAAAGCGCCAGCCAAGTAATTTCTATCTAAGTGACTATTCTCATCTTGATTTAGCTTCTGCATTATAATTATCAGTTGTGAATATATCTTTATGGATCTATTTAAAAGTAACTTATCTTGCTTTTCCACATTTTCAAGACTATCTAGCACACTACCTATGAAGATTAGATTCTTAAGTTTATTATTAGTATCTTTATTCTTAGCATAATCCCAAATATGAGATAATAGATAACTCTCTCCATCGATTTGGAGATCAATAGTATGCTTTTCGTTAGTGATATTTTCAACTAATATACTAAGAATATAATTCATAGCATCTAAGACACTCTTATCTTTTGTTAGATATGACTTTATATCAGCATGCTCTATAGAGATAATGTTACCTCTATAACTTCTTTCAAATCTAAAAAAGCCTCTTGTATCATTTATCCAGGCAAGTAGTTTAAAGCTTATACACTCATCTTGTAACATATATGCTATCTCTTGTAACGTTAGTGGCTCATACTGTGTTGAAACTACTGCTAAGAGATTTGTGATGTTTGTAAAAAACTTATCCCCATATTTCGCTTTGAGATTACTAAGGTATAGCTCTATAATTTTATCTGCATTAGGGATATCTTCAATCTCTAAACCTATAGTTTTTACAAGCTCTTTTATGAGTTTTATATAGACATACCTGCTATCACTTCTCTCTTTGATAAACACTAAAGTTGTATCATCTAAATCTAGTTTGATGTATTTTCTGATGTATTTGTTTGTATTTGAAATATAATCAGCATCATCTTTTAACACACTTTTTTTATCTGTGAAACTAATGCTATCGAGTTTAGTTTGGATTTTTTGTGATAACTTCACTCTTGAAGTAAAGAGTATAAACACTCCCTCTGGTAGATCATCATCTGATGGCAATATACCTAAGATACTTTTTTCTTGAGTCACTGGTATTTCATCTAATCCATCTATAATAAAAAGTATATTTTCTTCCCCATATACTTTTTTATACTCATGAAGCATATTAGTCAAATCTTTAGCTTGAGATTTACTATCTAAACTCTTCGGGATTGCAGAACCAACTATCTTATCTTCTATTCTTTTATCTAAAAGCTGTTTGTTTAGTATTTGTCTATCTACAACAGATGTGAATTCATCTAGTTTATAGCTATATACATCGTTGATGTAATAAGCTCTTACTAATGTGTTTGGTATTTTTATTTTAGTTAGTGAGAGTTGGTCTAATGCTCTTGAGAACATACTCTTACCCATACCTCTTTGCATTTGTAAAAGAAACAGACCCTTTTTATGGTTATTCATATTGGTCTTTAACCAATCAACTAAATAAGTTGGCGTTTCATAATCATCCACTTTATGAAGCTCTTCAAACATTTTTTGAACAACAGCCTCTCTTACTCCACCATCAGCACAACCATCTAGTCTATTTGTACTTTGTGAGATACTAAGACTATTAGATAAGCTTGTAAATTGACTTTCTATTTTTTTACTGTACGTACCATTTCTATAGTCAACTCTTGATGTTTTTCCATACCCATAACTATCAAAAAAGTGAATATTGTTGTTGGTATCTTTTTCAAAGTATATAGATTCCATCAACTCTTGATATACAGGTTCTTTTAGCATTATGAGAGTTGATATATTTTCTTCAAAAAATTTCTTTAGTATGCTTAGTTTACTTTTTATATCTTCTTGAAACACATCTGTTTCGTCTAGTGATAATGCCCCATGACCTATCTCTTCATTTCTCCATTGAGTAATACGACCATCTTTAAATACTTGGATAATATTAGTCAGCCAATTTTCAATAGGATTATCAATATTTAATTCTTGAGAACTACGAGCTATACTTTCCCAAGTACCGAGAGATAGTTGCTTTTCTAACATTGCTATTAGAAGTTTACTTTCGACTTCACTAAAACTACTTTTTATATATATAGCTGACGCAGTTAGAAGGGTTGGAAGTTTAATGAGTATCTCAAATATATCTTTTATCTCTAAGAGCATACCAAAGCTCTGTTTGTTTTCACAAAGCTCATACAGTCTTTTATATTCAGCGGAAATAATAGGAATGTCTGTACCAAAAATAGGTTTATTCCAAAGAGACTCATCTTCTATGGTTGTTTCTAACCAGTGTTGACTCTGTTTTTGAAATTTTACTTTATTTATTCTATAACCGCAATCTTCATTATCAATACACTCATAAAACTTTTCATTCTCCTTAATCTCACCACCACACTCTGGACATTTTTGCACTGCTTTCCTTCTGTCTTTTTTGCTCTTCATTAAAGTTAAATATTAGTATGCTATTATTTCCCTAAATTAACACAAAATATTATGAGAAAATATTAAAAAAAGATATATTTGAAACACTTTAAGCTTCGAAGAGATAAAGCGAATGCTTTTAAATAGAGAATTGTTAGAGTAAAAGACTTAATTAAAAGAAGAGTTCCTGAAAGTCTGATTGTTACCTTTTCAGAGTATAAAACGGCACCTAAACCGGACACTAAACTTCACTTAATTTCCTAATATACAGGAAAATTAATCAAAAAGAAGCCTTTATTTCCTACTATTTCCAGCAATTACAGGAAAAGATGGGTAATCGTAATAGACCCTTATCTTCATGCTAAACCCCTTTGTATACGGCACTTTCTAGCTGTTCCATCATTTCGCGGACACAAAAACGACCACTAAAATGTTTGAAACTGAAAGCTCTTTTCTTTTTTATTGGTGTAATTGTACTTAAATCAAACACTGTTTTTGATGAGTTAAAAATAGAGATATTTTTAGTGTCCGTTAATACCCTCACCTAACAAATCTATATGATAAAGAAAAGATGAATGCGTTTGTACGTGTTCTTTCATTTCGAATCAAATACAATCAAAAAAGGATTACTCATGTTTGAAGAGCTAATCGAAAAAATAAATAAAATAGAGGCGAATGTGAATCTACTTTTACAGTTACATATAGAACAATCAAATAGTTTAACTACATATAATGATGTTGCAAAATTTTTAGGAGTAACACGTAAAACTATTTATAACTATATAAAAGATGGAAATTTTATAGAAGATAAACATTTTTATAGAAATAATAAAAGAACTCCAACATTTATTCCATCTGGAGTTATTGAGTTTAAAAAGGGTGTAAAAGCTGTTGAGACAAAATCAGTTTTGCCATCTCTTAAAAAGCCAATTGAAAGAGTAAATAATCCAATTGTGTCAAATATGCTTATAGGGGTGGCATAATGAAAGTAGATAACAACACATATGTTACTGTTCTAGGAATAAAATTTACCATTAAAGAAAAGTACGGCAAGCTTCATATTGCTTTTAATATAGATGCCAAAAGAAAAAATAGATCCACAGGTCTTGAAGCAACTAAAAAGAATTTGATTGTTGTAAAAAATGAGATTCTTCCACAGTTTGCTCAAGAACTCATAGCATTAAAAAGCTCTACACAATCGAGTGTAATAGTCGAAAGTGATAATTCGACTCTTGAGAGTGTTGCTGATATCCATTTTTTACTTCATAAGGAAACTGTTCGTCCTCATGTATATATAAGGCAACTCAGTAATTATAATAGATTGATATTACCCTACTTCAAAGGTCGACAGTTAAATTCCATAAAACCTATGGAAATTGAATCTTGGCAAAACCGTTTATTGACAAAATACAAAGTTCTTAGTGTTAGAAAATACAGAAGCATTTTTTACTCTATCTATACTCGCGCACTACAAAATGAGTTAGTTCTCAAAAATCCTTTTGATAGCGTACCATCCCCAAAAGTTAAAAATCAGTTTTTTACTTATAGTGAAAATGAAACTGTGAATCCTTTCACACATGGAGTGGTAACCTTATTTCATACATAGAATTTAAATAATTCTAAGTTAAAATAAAACGAATAAAGGTAGTCCATGAGAACTAGTAAATACACCAAAGAATTTAAAGATTCCACAATTCAATTAATACTTAATAATAACGAGAGTGTCTCAAAGATAGCAGCTGATTTAGATATACATGTAAAGACTTTATATAACTGGATGAGCAGTTATAAAAAAGAGCATAGAATACCAATGAGAGTTGTAAATACATCATCTTCAACAGAGACACTAGATGAAGAGAATAAACGCCTCAGACGAGAGGTAAAGCTTTTAAAGCAAGAGCGTGACATTTTAAAAAAGGCGACCGCGTACTTCGCCAAAGAAGTTCTATAAAGTACGCCTGGATGTATGAACATAGAAAAAGTTTTAGTATTAATCTTATGAGTAAAGTGCTCAAGGTAGATAGGACATCTTATTATCATTGGATAAAAACTGGATGCATTACTAAAAAAGTAGACGAGCAACTCAATGATTTGATTGAAGTTATATTTATTCAAGGTAGAAAAAACTATGGCACAAGAAGAATTCAAGACAAACTAAAAGAACTCTACGGTGTATTAGTATCAAGAAAGCGTATCTCCAGTATCATGAAAGAACTGGGTCTAAAAGTGAACATGAAAAGAAGATATAAAAATACGACAGATTCTAATCATAACTTACCAATAGCTCCTAATCTCCTAAACATGGATTTTTATGCATCTGCTCCAGATGAAAAATATGTAGGAGATATTACATATATCCATACAGGTGAAGGTTGGCTCTATCTGGCTACTGTGATTGATTTATACTCAAGAAAAGTTGTCGGTTGGTCTATGGATGACACTATGAAAGTTTCACTTGTAAATGATGCCTTAAGCATGGCTATTAAGCATAGAAACCCTTCCGAAGGGTTACTATGGCACACAGATAGAGGGAGTCAATATGCTTCTTATGCACATAAAGATTTATTGGAAAAACACTCTATAATTCAAAGCATGAGCAGAAAAGGCAACTGCTGGGATAATGCAGTGGCTGAGAGCTTCTTTAAAACACTCAAAAGTGATTTAGTGTATCAGACATATTTTTATACGAAGAGGCAGGCAAAACAAGAGATATTTGAATATATAGAATTTCATTATAACAGAGTCAGATCACATAGTTATCTTGGAAACTTATCACCTGTTAAATTTGAAGAAATAAACAAAGTGTTACAAATGGAAATGGTTGCTTAGAATTTATAAAAAAGTGTATGAATTTAAGTTACCATTCCAGGGACCTATATCTACTTGTTTCAATTTATCTTCCATTAAATAGCTAAATGAGTACTAACATTTTTCATTCCGTTTTATATGGGTATCCAAAATGCAAGTAAAAAGTGATCAATGGTATTTGGAACTGAAATTTAACACTTTTTCAATTGCTTATATTTTTTCAAGGGAGATTGGATGATGATTTAAATATCTGATTTGAAAGGTAACTTTTTTTGTTCCATAATCCCTTAAGGTTTGTGGAACTTTGCAGTTTTTACTTTTTGAACACTTTGTGGAACATTGAAAACTAATATGAGTGCTTCGTGTTCCAAATATAAGAAGAAAATGAACTTGATAGAGGTCTCTGTACTGGCAATGCTAGAGATGCTGTGGAGTTTATGCTATGCGTGTGCGTTATAAAACAGTGTATTTCTCCTCTATCAATATGATATTTATTTTACTAAAAGTAGTACCAACCATTAACGCGTATAGTGCCTAAAATATAAAATAATAGATGATGTAAATATTGAATATTTAAAAGTGAATTTTACTATATTTTATTAAATTTGGAACTATGCCAAATTTGTACTAGAAAAAGTATTACTACCTTTTAAAATATATCCATAATTGACAATATTTTCAATTTGTAATAAAGGGACTTTTCTCCTAAGTCTTGACATTGTATCTCTTAAAGTGGAGTTTGAGATATTTTTGTTCTCCCATAGTATTGTTTTAATAGTTTCATTAGAGACGTTATTATTTATATTTTTGCATAGTAGATCTAGCAGATTAAGTTCTTTGTTTGTCAAATCAACAGGCATATTGTCTATGAAAAATGTTTTTTTTGTAAGATTATATAATTGATTGTTGCCTAAATCAATAAATTTATTAGGACTAAGTACTTTTAGGATACTTTGATGAACATATTTTATCTTTTTGAGTGCGACTGTCAGTGTTGCTTCTACATCACTTAATTCAAAAGGTTTGATTAAATAGCCAAAAATATTTGTGTCACTGGCATCTGAAATAGTAGCAGAGTCCCCATATGCAGTCGTAAATATAATGGGAAGAAAATAGAGTTCATTTAAAAGATGAGCAGAGGTAATGCCATCTACTGACCCATCTATGTTTATATCCATAAAGACAAGGTCTATAGTCTGGTTTTGAACTATATTGAATGCTTCATCTTTATTTGTCGCTTCAAATATATTTTTGTAACCTAAGGTTCTAAGTATATGTTTCATGTATTGCAGACCAAAGACATCATCTTCTACTACTAAAATATTATAAGTCTGCATGTGTGCCCTCAAAGTTAAGTTTAAATTTTGTGCCATTGTCGAAGCTAAAAGTATAGTTTGAATTTGGCAGTTTTTTGCAAAATTGATCTATGAGTTTTAAGCCTAAGCCATCTTCATTTTTCGCTTTTTTAAACTCTAAACCATTGTCTTGAATAATTAAAAAAATTCTATTTTCTTCACTATACAAGGCTATTTTAATGCTGAGATTTTTATTCTCTTGATTATGTTTTACAGCATTTGTCAAAACTTCATTTACAAGAATTCCAATGGAGATTGCATGGTCAAACTCAACAATAACTTTATTTGACATATCACTCATTTGCAAGTTTATATCTCCGTAAGAGGCAGAGAGGTTTCTAACGATTTTCTCAAGATACTCTTTAAGGTTAATATTTACTAAGTCTGAGGAATTGTAAAGGTGCTCATGTATCATAGACATGGATTTTATACGATTAATCAGTTCTGTAAACTTTTGAGCATCACTGCTTACTTTTGTATTTTCAAACCATAGCATTCCGATGATGACATGAAAGTTATTTTTTACCCTGTGATAGACTTCTCTTAAAAGCAACTCTCTCTCATCTATGAGTAGCTTTAGCTGTTTATTTGTCTTTGTTAAATCATCTGTTCTGTTTCTCACTTCTTTTTTTAGTTGATCTTGTGTAGTGTTTTTTATGTCTATTAGCACTTTTTGTGTTGCAATCGTTTCATCTTTCATCTCGTTGTATCTGTCAGCTAACATTAGAGAAAATATAATCGCTTCGATTGCAGAAGCAATGATAAAACCATATCTTGTAGTAAATGTATACTCGAACTGCCCCACTACCATAAAGGTAAATAGCACAACAAATACAAAGTAAGTCATCATGGCTAAAATATAATATTTTGATTTAGAGTAGCCCTTAAAATAGATAATCACTGAAATGAGTATAAGAATAATACTTGTCAATCCTGCTAAATTGTTAATAACTTTATTCCATGGTTGATAAGAGAATAATACAAGAATACCTAAAATAAAAAAGATTCCAGAGAGTAGTCTTAATGCTTTATAGTAGTTTTTGAGATATTTTTTTACTTTAAGATACTCGAGTGAAAAGAGAACTAAAAATCCTATCATAAAGGCAGCTGAGAGGTGAAAGTGATAGATGTACTTTCCTAAACCTACATAACTTAAAAGACCACTCATGTTTACAATGTACACAAGGTTAAAAAAGCTGTAACCGACATAGTATAGAAATATCTTCTCTTTTAGTTTGAGATATAAAAAAAGATTAAAAAGTACAATCATTAGCAAGATGCCAAATAAAAGAATATTTATAGTGTTCATGCTAAGAATACTATTGTAATGAAGGAAGCTCTTTTTTTCTACAGTGACTTTACCAAAGCAAGAGTACTTTCCTTGAAGCTGTACGTAAAAAGTCTGAGTTTGTCCAGTAGCTATTGGTACCTCAAACGAGAGTTTGCTCTCTTTTACCTCTCTAGTTTGAATGGGTACAAAAACTCCATTTGACTTTTTTATCCATTTTTTATCGAAGTAGTAAAGATTTGCTACTTCATAAAAACTCTCATTAAGTGAGATGATAAAACGCTCTTCTAAGCTTGCATTTGTGACACTGAACTTAAGCCAGAGAGCACCTTTTGTATATCCTAGTGTAAAGTTATTTGTAGTAGTTTTGGAGAACTCTTCGTTTGTTACATCTTCAATTTTTAAAAGTGCAGATTCATCTTTGATGTAAGAAATCTTGAACCTATCATTTATATTATGATTTGCACCAACTATAATGTTTGAATCTGAAAATAGAGTTGTGATAAAAAAGAGAAAAGTAAAAATATATTTAATCATGTGCGTTTCACTTTTTATCCATTAAAGGAGTATTTTAGAGCTGTATTTTTTGTAAGTGCAATTATAGCACACGAAAAAATTCATTTTCCGTCACCAATCCGTCACCGCTCCGTCACCGCTCCGTCACCGTTTTGGTATACTATGCTTAAATTCTAATAGAGGAAGAAAGATGAAAACAAACAAAATAAATACAAGGGATAGAATATGAAAGTTTTTAGATTAAAAGCTTTTATGCTAATGTTGGTTCTTACCACAGTGTTACAAGCCGGGACGCTTTCAAATACTTCGTATGTAGCAGATAGCTATCTAGCAGGTGCAAAAACAAACTATACGGTAAAATTTACTACCCAAACTGTGATTCCAGTTGGTAATTCAGTTTATTATCGAAATTTGTATAGTTATCCTTTTACTTTTTCGCATGTTATAGACTCTTCAGCAAATAATAACGAAATAGATTGTAATCAATCAATTCAAAGTATGACTATAAGCAATATGTCTGGTTTTACCACAACTTGTCGTAGTTGGAATAATAAAGTATTAGAGATGAAAATAGATCAAGAAATACCTGCTAGTTCAACCGTTGAAATTGTACTAAAAGATATTAATAATCCAGCGACTGCTGGTACATATACAATACTGACATCTGATATTCATTTTCCTGCTGATGATAGTGGGTATCCTATCGATGTATGGCCTGAAAACTTAAATACAACAATCATTAATAATACCGCTCCAACTGCACAAAACATAACTGTAACAACAGATGAAGATACATCTAAAATATTTGGAGATACAGAAGCAAATGCAATAAATTTTTATGATGCAAACGGCGATGCTTTTGACTCTATGTATGTTACAACTTTACCTACAAAAGGTACTCTTACACTTAGTGATGTAAATGTAACACTAAATCAAAGAGTTTTAGCAACAGAACTCTCAAACCTAAAATACACTCCAGTTGTAAATGGAAACGGTACACCTTATGATAGCTTTGGTTTTAAAGTAAATAATGGTAATCTAAACTCTACAAGTGAGTATACTGTTACTATAAATGTAACTGCAGTAGATGATGTACCGACTATTATAAGTAGACCTATCACAAGTGTTGATAAGGATAGTACTTATAGTTATACTTTAGGTGGAAGTGATGTAGATGGTGATAATTTAACATGGAGTCTTGGGACTACATTGCCAAGCTGGTTGACATTAACACAGCCTAGTACTACTATAGAAACCTATGGAGCTAGTGTTCTAAGAGCTGCAGGTACAGCGATGGATAGTGAGGGAAACATATATGTAGCACAATCTTATTTATACCCAGATACAGACCCAGCTGTAGCACTATCAATTTACAAAATAACACCAGACTCAACTACAGCAGAGTTTGCAACTTTAGATATTGAAGCATCAGCTAGAAATATACATGATATGGAAATTGTGGGTGACAATATTTATATCTCAGATTATAATAGTGGTAAAATCACAACTATCTCTTTGTCAAATCCGCAGAATGGAGAAACACTTTTTAAAGTGATGAGTGCACCAATGGGCTTAACTTACAAAGATGGTTTTTTATATGTAGGTGAAGCTGGAACAAGCAAAATATCAAAAGTAGAGATTTCGACAGGTATATCTAGCGTTTATCTCTCAGGTGTTTATGGATATCCAAAATTTGATTCTAGTGGTAAGCTTTATGTGGCAACATATACAGGAAGAAAACTAGAAAAATATGATGGCACAACTAAAATTGCTAGTATAGATTTTGTAGGTTTACCAACAGGTGTAGCAATTACTTCTGATGGAAGTATATATGTACCAATGTTTAACTTTGGTACTGACTATGCAGATGCAGTAGGTGTAAAAAAAGTAGAAGCGGATTTCTCATCAATGAGTGATATCTCAACTACTGGAAGTATACTAGGAATTGAGCTTACACCAAGTGGACGATTAGTTTGGTCTATTAATGAACAAAATAAATTAGCTACTTTAGAAACATCATATATGATAAGCGGAACACCAACAAGTGCAGATGTAGGTGAGCATAATGTTAGTTTAGTTTTAAGTGATGGTACAAACAGTGTAGACCATAACTTTACAATCACAGTAAACAATGTAAACGATGCACCAACTGCAAATGATTTTAATTTCACAATAGATGAAGACACTAATAAAACATTTGAGTCAAATGATTTTAACTTTACAGATATAGATGTTGGAGATAGTTTAGATTCTATCTATATTACAACTTTACCATCTGCAGGAGCTTTAACGCTAAGTGATGTAAATGTAACGCTAAATCAAGGTATTAATGTAGCAGATATACCAAACCTAAAGTTCACACCAGTTGCAAATGCAAATGGCACTCCATATGCAACTATAGGTTTTAAAGTAAATGATGGTGAAAGTAACTCAACATCTGCTTATACAGCTACTATAAATGTAAATGCAGTAGATGATGCTCCTGTTATAGATACTATTGGTAACTTTATTAAAGATGAAGATTCTAATGACTTTAACGTAACGCTAAACGCTGTTGATGCTGAAGGTGATGAAATTAGTTACTTAGTAACTTCTAGTGATAATTCTAAAGTAACAGTAACTATAGTAGATGGGAAAGTAGTAATTACACCACTAGAAGATGCAAATGGAGTAGTTACGGTTACTATAAGAGCAACATCAAACGGGAAAGATACATTAGAAACTTTTGATGTGGCATTAACAGGTGTAAATGATATGTCATCAATTGATACAATTTTTGCTGATATAAATATTCAAGAAGATAATGGAACTAGTAGCTATGACTTGAATATATCTGATGTAGATGGCGATGCACTAACTGTAACAATGACCTCAAGTGACTCTGGCATTCTTATGGTTTCACCAAACTGGACAAACCCTTTAGATCAAGCAGCATGGAGTCAAACACTTGACTACAACCTAACAACTGTAGCAGATGCTAATGGTGAAGTGACTATTACTGTAACTGTAAGAGATGAAAATGATGCAGCAGTATCTAAAACTTTTACAGTAGATGTAACTCCTGTAAATGATGCACCAGAGTTTGCTATAGCTGAGACTAAAATCGTTTATAAAAACTTTGTAGATGTAAATATAACTCTTCTTGGTACAGATGTAGAGGAAGATCCTCTTACATACACTGCAGTAATAGAAGATGATTCTCTTGCAAGCGTGTCATTTACTAATAATGTTCTTATCTTCGAAGCTATAGATGGAGCAGTAGGCTCTAGTGATATAAATATTACTCTAAGCGATGGAGATTTAAATGTATCAAATATACTTCACTTTACTGTCCTACCACTCGAAGATGGAGAGGATGTAGAGAAAGTTGGAGTTGTAGATTATGAGTCTGATGAAAATGGTACAACGACAACACTCAGCATTGACAATAATCTTACGATTTCTACTAAAGAAGACACAAACGGAACAGTAACCCACGAGATAACAGTGGCTGGAAAAGTTATAACAGCTACTTCAGATCTAAATGGTTCAGAAGTAGCCTTTACAGAGAGTGGAGTAAAAACAACATACTCAGATGTAAATCTATCTCTAGAAGTAAACGCAAGCGTAACAGGAGAAGCAAGTCATATTCTAACAGTCGCTGGTAAAACTACAACAGCAACTTCAGAAAAAGTAGGAGCTTCAACTCGTATAAATAAAGATGTAAATGGTTCTATAGAGATTGTAACTTCAGTAGATGTAAATGGAACTCAAGTTTCTGTAAAAGCAAAAGCTGATGGAACTGCAGAACATAGTGTTGTAACTCCAAGCGGAACATCTATCGCTACCTCAAAGGTAGTTGGTGCCGCAACAGTTATTAAAGCTACAGGTGAAGTACAAACAGAAGTTGGTACTACTGAAGTAGCTGGTTACGCTATAAGAGCAGTAGTTATTACCAACACAGATGGAACAACCCATACACAGTTTGAAAGGGTAAGCACAACAGATAAAAATGATAGAACAATTGTCTCAAGAACTCTTAAAGAGTCAACAGCATTCGATGCTGGAAACAATGTTCAAATCGATGACATCAATGGTGTTTTATATATAAAAACACAAGCACACCTCACTACAGACTTAGTGATAGAGTAAGGAGATACTATGAAAAATACAATATCAATCATGACATTAGTACTAATCACTATAGGCTTTAACGCTTGTAGTGGAGAAGGCGGTGATGCCTCGTTTGCAAATGGTGAAACTATTATACCAATTACTATTGCATGTGAAACAACACCAACCGCAACAGATATAGATAACTACGAAACACTCCTAAGCGCAGATGCTATCGTTAAAGATGATGACAATACAACAGTAAGTATTTACCATGATATAGATGGAAATAAAAAGATATGCCTTGTGAGCGGAGTCGCTCATATAGTAAGATAAAGGAGAATAGATATGTCTTATATGAAAGTAACACTTATAACTACACTCCTCTTAGGAAGTGTAGCTACAGCAGATAGTAATTACCTAAAAAATACATTCGTAGGAGTAAGCGCAGGATACTCTTACTTGAATGTTGACCAAAGAGATAATGTAGGAGTAATCATCCTAGGAAATGAGATACAAGAGAGTGGATACAACCTTACACTTCAAGCAGGATACCACCACTCTAAAAATGTAGATATATCTCTTAACTACCAAAGAGTAGAACAAGATGATACCTATGAAAATAACTTCTACCTAGCTACAGAGTTTAAAGTAGGAGAGTACAATCAAGTCACACCCTTCATTGGTGCACAACTTGGATACTCACAACTTACATGGTCTAAAAACCCTGTAAACACTACAGATAATGATATACACTCAGACTCATACATGGGTGGTATTAACCTAGGTGCAAGATACCCACTTTCAAACAATATAGAACTTACTATGAAGTATGAACTCAACTTTATGAATCATACAACTATGATAGACCTACTCAATGCACAATCACAATTAACACATAACAGTGCTCACAATGTGAATGTTGGGTTTAGGTATCTATTTTAGGAGAGAATAGTGGCAGTTAATAGGCAGTTCAATCTGCCTATTCAGTATAAAAAGAAGAATCTACATCCCCAAATAAGGCTTCAAAACTTTAGGAATGGGACTGTAAATAATTCTGTGTCAATTTGGTAAAATTGAACACACAGAAGGAAATACAGATGAAAATAGAAATAGATGTTGCGGATTTTGCAGAGAAGATAAAATCAGGAAAAGGCTTATCTGGTAAAGATGGCGCTCTGACAGATTTAGTTAGACAGATTACAGAGATGACACTACAAGCAGAGCTAGAATCTCATCTAGCTCAAGACCTTCAAAAGAATCGTAAAAATGGTTATATGTCAAAAACCATGAGAACTGAGCATGGCGAGTTTGAACTAGAGACTCCAAGAGACCGCAATGGAAGTTTTGAGCCTCAAATTGTGAAAAAAAGCCAAACACATCTATCAGATGAAATAGAAAAAAAGATGCTTTCACTCTTTAGCTTAGGAAGCAGCTACTCGCAGATTACCGAACACATAGAAGATATCTATGGTGTACACTTCTCTAAGCCAGCTATTACCACCGTTACTGATAAACTAATACCAATGCTTGAAGAGTGGAAAATAAAACCGCTTGACGCGATATATCCATTCATATACCTGGACGCTATTCACTATAAAGTGAGAGAAGATGGTCATTACATTTCTAAAGCTTTTTATACCGTACTCGGGGTAAATCTCGAAGGCAAAAAAGAGATATTAGGATTATATCTCAATGAAAGTGAAGGCGCTAAATTTTGGCTACAGGTTCTTACTGACTTACAGAACCGTGGAGTACAGGATATTCTCATTGCTTCCATAGATGGGCTAAAGGGGTTTCCTGAAGCTATTAATGCTGTATTTCCAGATACAGAAATTCAACTCTGTATAGTCCATCAAATACGCAACAGCGTTAAATACATTGCATCTAAAGATCAGAAAATATTCGTAGGCGAGCTTAAAAGCGTTTATCAAGCTTTCACAAAAGAAGAAGCTGAACTGGCATTAGATAAACTTGAGTCAAAATGGGGCAAAAAATACCCTATTGTATTTGAATCTTGGAGAAATAAGTGGGATAATTTATCTAACTATTTTAAGTATCCAGAGCCTATTAGACGCATTATCTACACTACCAATATCATTGAATCCATACATCGCCAATTTAGAACATTGACAAAGACAAAAGGAGCCTTCCCAAATGATAATAGCCTATTAAAATTACTGTTTGCTGGAATAAGAAACGCTGAGAAAAAATGGACTATGCCGATACATAATTGGAGCCTCACAATCTCTCAACTCAATATATTTTTCAAGGAGAGATTAAAAGACGCTTTAGGATTATGATACAATTTTAAGAGAAATTAGGTGTTGACACAGAATTTATTACACTCCCTTAGGAATAGTAATACTTCCATCTTCTTGTTGATTGTTTTCCATGATAGCTACTAAAGTTCTACGAACAGCAAGAGAACTACCGTTAAGTGTATTTACAAAGCTATTTTTCTTTCCATCTTTGAAACGGATTTTCGCACGTCTTGCTTGGAACTCTCTTGTGTTGCTGATTGAAGGGATTTCACGGTAAGTTGCTTGCACCGGTAACCACACTTCTTGGTCAATTAAATGATGAAGCTAAAACTAAAATAAGCACTACAAACTGCACTAATTCCTGTAAAAAGAAATGGTAAAAATTGCAAAAAACGCACCAAACGGGCCACTAATCGCGTTTTTATCCGGCCACCTATGTCGCTTGATACCCGGCCAGTGATGGCGGAGCTAATCGGGCCACTTTGTGCCTGAGTGCGCGATTTTATATTCAGTTAAGAATTAGCTGAATAATCCAAGAGATATTTTCTAAATTTACCTACACTCTTTGTAAAACTTACAAGGGTGTTGCAATGAGGAAAATAGATATGAAACAGATTCGAGAAGTATTGAGACTGCATTTGCTTGCAAGCCTCTCTGCTCGCAAAATTCAAGGTGCTACAGGCGTAGCTAGAACAACCGTCCAAGAGTATATCAAACGATGTAATGAAAGCGATATTGTTTCATACGATATGCTTACAAGCCTCAATGATGAAACACTCAATCAAAAACTATTCGGTACAGCATCTGCAACAATCACTCCAAATCCTTCTAAAATAATGCCAGACTACAATAGCGTTCATCAAGAGATGAAGCGTAAGAAAAAAACAAAAGTTACACTGATGCTTCTATGGGAAGAGTATAAAGCAACATATAGTGAACAAGCGTATGCATACACACAGTTTCGGGTTTACTACAGACGTTATAAACAAAGACTCAATCCATCAATGCGTCAAATACATATAGCAGGAGAGAAGGTGTTTGTAGATTATAGTGGTGTTACTATCCCTATTTATAACCAAAAAACTGGTGAAATAGATAGTGCACAAATATTTGTTGCAGTACTTAGTGCTAGTGGTTACACATTTGTACACGCAACACCTAGCCAAAAACAAGAAGACTTTATACTTTCACATACTTTAGCTTACCTATTCTTTGGTGGAGTGCCGCAGATCGTAGTCCCAGATAATCTTAAAAGTGCTGTCATCTCCAACAATAAAAATGGAATAGTTATCAATGAAAGTTACGCAGCATTAGCAAGGCATTACTCTATGAGAGTAGAACCAGCGCGTCCTTATAAACCTAAAGATAAGTCCAAAGCTGAACAAGGAGTTCAAGGGATACAACGATATATTTTAGCCTGCTTTCGTCATACAAAGTTTTTTAGTGTAGATGAGCTTAATGATGCTATAGCTTCTCTTATGGATAGATACAACAATAAAGTGATGAAACATATCAATAAGAGCCGTACACAACTCTTTGAAGAACTTGAGAAAGATGAGCTCCAAGCACTCCCTGCGAATCGCTATATCTATGAGCAATACAAACGAGCCAAAGTAGGCATTGATTATCACATTACGTTAGAAAAGTGCAACTACTCAGTGCCATTTCAATATATGCAAAAAGAGGTTGAAGTTCGATATTCCACACATCATGTGCGAATATACTACAGCAATGAAATTATTGCAACACATCCAAGATTAAGAACAGTCGGTACATTCTCTACCCTCAATGAGCATCGTTCCCCAGATCATGAATATATCCATAACAAATGGAATCCAGAACGCTTACGTTCTTGGGCAAAAAGTATTGGAGAGTACAGCTCTGTGTTTATAGAAGATTGCTTTGAATCTGTGGGGTATAAAGAACAAGCGTTTAGAAAGATTATGTCTGTTTTAAAAATGGCAAAAGAGTATGGATATACAGAGTTTGAATTAGCCTTAATGTATGCACTAGAACATAATCTTACAAGAGTCAAGTCTATTCGTTCGGTACTTGATAAGCGACTTTATTTACAAAAAAGTTCAAATAATAGAGACTATATGACACCTACACTTTTCAATACCCATGAGAACCTTCGTGGTGCTGATGAGTACAAATAAAAAATAAGGATTTAAAAAATGACACATTCACAACTATTACAAAAGATAGAAGATTTAGGCTATAAAGGGTTAAAAGAATCTTATGAGCGACAGTGTGAGGATATCAACTATACAAAAATGAGTTTCGAAGAAAGGCTCTATCAATTGCTTGATGCACAAGACATCTTTTTAAAAAATAAAAAGATTACAATGAATCACAGACTTTCTAAGATTAAAGACAAACAAGCAGCACTTGATGCTATAGAGTATAATCCAAAAAGGCATTTGGATAAAGCACAAATCCAATCTCTTGCTCAACTCAACTTCATTACTGCGAAACAAAATATTATTATTACTGGAAAAACCGGCACAGGCAAGAGTTATTTAGCCCAAGCCTATGCCAATCATGCAATTCATTATTCATACAAGGTCTGTTACGTGCGGATGCCATCACTACTTGAAGAGATACGACTTGCTCGAATTGATGGAACTTATATCAATGTTCTTAAAAAATATTCACGATTCCAACTACTGGTACTTGATGATTTCGGCGTTATACCTATGGCAGATAATGATGCAACAAACTTATTTGAAATCATTGAAGATAGAACTTCTATAAACTCAACTATCATCACTTCACAACTTCCGGTAAGTGAATGGTACAGCTATCTCAATAATAATACAGTTGCAGATGCAATTTTAGATAGGATTGTTCACTCATCTCATAGGATACAACTAAGTGGCCCATCTATGAGAAAAATGAATTCACTTGCACAAAATGTGGAATACTAAAAATCAACATCCGGCCACTTTATGTTAAAATGATGCTACAGAAAATATTTTCTTAGAGGGTGGCCGGATGTCTCCGCGATTGGTGGCCCGTTTGAGCGTCATGCGCAGTAAAAATCAAGTTCTTAATCTTTTACATCGATAAATTGTTCAAAAACTGTACCTTATGGAGCATGTTCAAAAATTCAATGCTATTTGGAACAATCCTTCCGTTACTAAAAATTGTTTCAAATATAAGAGGTTGTTGAATACATAAAACTGTCTACTTTATAGGGAGGTGGTGCTTTAGGTAAATATAAATGGCATATGACAGGGTGTTTAAATTAAAAAGTAGGATTCACCTGACCCCTCGATTAAACAAAGTAGAGAATAATTGTAACTAATAACATTCCCATAAGGAAAAGGACTCATCTATATTTTCCTTTGAAGTAATTTGTATTGACTTCTTCTCAAACTCAACAAAAAGTACATCTTTAACTAATTGAATTTCAATATTATTTTTTTCACAATAGTTAATTACTGATTTAATGCTAATTTCAAACTCTAATATTTCTTTACTATTTATAGCAAGTAAGGTTTTTTCTATCAAGTTTTTCCTTTTAATACAGTGGATAAAATCTAAAATTTAGTATTTTACTAATTATATCTAATTGTACAGGAAACTACACTCCATAGGTACATATTCACTTTTAAAAACTACAACTATACATTGGAATACCCTTGTAAACTAGACAATTACTAAACCTGTAAGTTATGTAAGATATTTGACAATTAACACACAAAATGTGATTTAATTTGAATATACAGTATTAAACGAACACTCAAACTTTAAGAATAATATGCATTTTTTCTCTTTTTTATTAAATATAGGACAATCTGTCATATATTCTGTTAATTAACTAACAAATGTTGTGTAGGTTAATCATGCGAATTAAAGTTGTTTTACATATAATATGTTTGAATAAATAGTTAGATTACAAAGGAACAAATAGTGATAACCGTAGAATACTTAATAATAGTAGAGTCCAATGATGCATTTTGCAAGACTCCAGAATCACTTCTTCATCTTTTATTATCAAATGATGATATAAAAATTGATGATTCTAAAATTATTTATAAAGAAAACAACTATAACTTTGAGTTAGAACAAGGTACAACAAATAGCAATCATAATTATTTTCATCTTTCATTATCATGTGAAGATGATAATGATTTAGATATTTTTGAATCACTTTTAAAAATTATTAGAACATTACTGTATAAAGCAAACAATAAACAACCACAAGTTTTATGGGATGATGTTAGCTTACACTATGCTAATAAAGCCTACCCATTAATACATAATATTGAAAATACAATGAGAAAGTTAATAACAAAGTTTATGTTAATTAAGATTGGGCTTGGATGGGCTACTGAAACTGTTCCCAAAGAAGTTATAGACTCCATTAAATCAAAGAGCACGGGAAGTTCAGAAAATTACTTATATGAAGTAGATTTTATTCAACTATCTAATTTTTTATTTAAAGAATATACTACTGCAAATACAAAAAATATATTTAAAAAAATAAAATCATCAAGTGCCAATACTGAGATTGACTTAGATGAAATAAAGTCTTTAATTCCTAAATCAAATTGGGAAAGATATTTTGACCCTATCATTAATTGTGAGCCTGACTTTTTTCAAAAAAAATGGAAAGAGTTATATGATTTGAGAATTAAAGTTGCTCACAATAAATTTATTACTAAAAAAGATTATCTTGATATTGAAATACTAATTTCTGAAGTTAAACCTATTTTAAAAAGTGCAATTGATAACTTTGAAAATATTAATGTTCCAGAAGAAGACAAAGATCAAATTGCTGAAAATGTAGCTAGTAATGTAAATAATCTATACAGTTTATTTTTAGAATCATGGAATAATCTACATCAATCATTATTTCAATTATCTTATATATCAACTGATATAGAAGATGAACAAGAAAAAGTCATTAAAAGTGCTCCTAATATAAGAAGTCTACTTAATCGACTAAAGAAAACTCAATCTTTAATTTCTAGTCAAATGAGAAAAGAAATTTTAGAGCTAGTGACTTTTAGAAATATGTTAGTTCATCACAGTGATGTAATGTTTCAAGAAGATAGTGTGCATAAAAAGATTGAAGAAACACTTCTATTATCCGAACAGATACAAAAACTTATTGATGATTCAGACAAAGAATCTAACAAAACAGAGTAGCCAATAAATTACCTAGCGGCAATTTATTGGCTATCTTTAAACGTTATGCTCAATTAGGAATTGCCAATGTTCCATAGTTTAATATATAAGGAACACGAAAAAGGAAAGTCTGTGGCATGGCTGTCAAAATTCTTTCATGTTGCTCGTAATACGATTTATAGAGCTATTAAAGATGTAGCTAAAAAGAAGTAGTCAAATTGACTACTTCATAATGTTCCAAAATTCAACTCTATTTGGAGTAATCTTCCTGTTACTAAAAATTGTTCCAAATATAAGTGCTTCTTGTCCATTTAAAGCAGTATCACACACATTAAAGTACTTTCCAAAGTACCTTGTAAAAATCAAGGTTGGATGATTGGTCTTCAACTATTAATATTTTCATATTTCTAGCATATGCTTTAACTAAAGGAGTGAGCTTACTAACAACCTGGTTTAAGTTGTCCATTTAAAACATGTCCTTGTATTTATCTTTTATAAATAAGAATTCATCTAGATTGCTTAGGAAAAGATCTATTAACTTCGCATCAAAGTGTGTCCCTTTTCCATCTTTAAGTAAATCTAAAATTTTGTCTAATTCCCAAGCTTTCTTGTAGCATCTATCGGCCCCTAATGCATCAAAAACATCACAAATTGCTGTAATTCTTCCAAATATATGAATATCTGTACCTTTCAAGCCTCTTGGATATCCGCTACCATCCCACTTTTCATGATGTTCATGCGCAACGGTTGCCGATGCCATTAAAATTTCTCGCTTAGAGTCTTTGAGCATATCATAACCTAAATACGAATGTGTTTTCATGATTTCAAATTCATCAAACGTTAATTTTCCCGGTTTATTTAAAATATTGTCAGGGATACCGACTTTACCAATATCGTGCATAGGAGATGCAAGTTCTAGAAGCTGAGATTCCTCCTCAGACAAACCTACGAGTTTCGCTAATAGATAAGAGTACTTAGCAACTCTCTTTACATGATTACCGGTTTCTTTACTCCTAGTCTCACCAATCGCACCCATAGTGTTCACAACTTCTTTTTGAGTATTTACCACATCAAAAACCGCTAAATCTAGTTGCTTTTTCAAATCGTCTTTATAGAGTTCAAATTCTGTAATGTCATTTCTAATACTTATATACTCTATAATATTATTATCCATATCCAGTAGAGGCATAATAACACTATCAACAACATAGGTATCTCCATCTTTATTTTTATTTTTAATGATACCTTGCCATGTTTTTTTAGAACTAATAGTTTTCCATAAGTTTTCAAAAAATCCATTTGGCATTTCACCAGATTTAAGTAAGCGATGGTTTTGTCCAATAAGTTCTTCTTGCGTATATTTTGAAATCTCACAAAACTTTTTATTTACATATGTAATATTTCCATTTAAATCTGCTTTAGAGACGATAGCAGTATTATCAATTGTTTTTTTGTATTGATCAAGAATTAGATTTGACAACTCCGCATCATATTTTTGTCGTACTAAATTTAAACTTTCATCCAGTACTTGCATAAACTTTTTAGGTTTAATTGGCTTTTCAATAAAGAAATTCACTCGAAGTTCTATTGCTCTTACAAGATCTTTTCTATTATCCATACCTGTTACCATCAT
Organism: Candidatus Sulfurimonas baltica; assembly: GCF_015265455.1. Lineage (NCBI taxonomy): Bacteria > Pseudomonadati > Campylobacterota > Epsilonproteobacteria > Campylobacterales > Sulfurimonadaceae > Sulfurimonas > Candidatus Sulfurimonas baltica. Next base: position 1,464,679 of record NZ_CP054492.1, read on the forward strand.
AAAGACCTGTTGTTTATTTATCTTTTTTATTTCTTTTATTAGTTCAAACCCATCCATAATAGGCATTATCATATCTGTTATGACTAAATTAAAAGTGTTGTTTTTATAAAGGTTAAGAGCTTCAGCACCATTATTTGCATAGATTACATTATCAATCTTGTTTTTTTTAAATATAACTTTTACAAATTCTCGGATAGATGATGAATCTTCTACATAAAGGATTGTATAGTTATTATTCCTCATCTATTAAACCTTGGAGTAGTTTCTCAAGTTTTATATATTTTCCCATATAATCGATTGAGTTTCCTTCACGTGTATTGTCTTCTATCTCTTTGGCAGCTGAAGTAATATCATTAAGTAATATATTAGATGCACTTCCTTTTATAGCGTGAGAACTTTGAGTGATTTGTTCTATATCATTAGACTCTACGGCTATTTTAAGTTGTTTTAAATTACTTTTAGACTCTTCCATAAAGGAGTCCATTATCATTTCAACATCTTCTACATCAAAATCTAATTCATCAGCTATATCTTTTAAGTTAATTAAGTAATTCAACTTTCATCCTTTTATTTAAAATTATTAAACATTAAAATTGTATATTTACGAGAAGAGCATTAAAAAACACTCAATACCTTTTCTAGAGTATCTTTACTCACTGGTTTAGTTAAATATTCATCCATCCCAGCAGCTAAAAACTTCTCTCTATCACCTTCGATAGCATTAGCGGTTAAAGCTACAATAGGCGTATGAACTAAATCATTTTCTTTTTCATATTCTAATATATTTTTAGTAGACTCGATACCACCCATAATTGGCATATTCTCATCCATTAAGACTAAGTCGTATAGATTAGATTTAAATTTTTCTAATGCTTCGAGGCCATTTTCCGCAATTTCAAATTCTACATTGAGTTTTTTGAAGATGACTTTCATAAAGAGCTGATTTGATTTATTATCTTCTACTAATAAAACTTTGATATTCTTACTTCTATCAGATACTACTCGCTGAGTATCAGCTTTAACTATGGCTTCTCCTTCCTCTGCGGGTATGCATAAAAAGAACTCACTACCAACCCCGAGCTCACTATTAACTTGAAGTTTTCCGCCTAAGAGGCTTACAAGTTCATAACTAATTGATAAACCTAGTCCCGTACCACCATATTCTCGCGTAGTCGACACATCTTCTTGATTAAAAGCTTCAAATATATGCTCTATCTTATCTGCCGCTATGCCTTTACCTTCATCTTTTACCGATATGCATAAAACTTTGTTTTTATATGATAAATTAACATCTATATTCTTGCCACTTTCTGTGAACTTTATAGCATTACTCAGAAGGTTAGAGACTATTTGTCGTATTCTGTATGGATCACTTTTTAAGTATTTTGGAAAAGCTTTATCAGTAGTAATATTTAATGTTATATTCTTTTGAGATGCTTTATCACCAAATAAACTTCCAATAGACTCTATTTCATCACTAGTATCAAATGTTATTATTTCTATATCTATTTTTCCACTTTCAATTTTAGAAATATCTAGTATGTCTTCAATGATTTTTAATAAGCCTTGGCTTGAAATATATGCAATATTCGCGTATTTGGAAATTGTTTCTTCTTTGGAATCATTTTTAATAAGCTCTATAAACCCAATAATAGAATTCATAGGCGTTCTGATCTCATGACTCATATTTGCAAGGAAGGCGGACTTAGATTCATTCGCTTTTTCAGCAATATTTTTTGCTTCTTGAAGGTCGGTTTCCATTTTTTTTGACTCGGTAATGTCATCGTAAATACCTAAAATACCTAGTGTATTGTTATCTATATCCACTAAAGGAACTTTTGAAGTTCTTATATAAATGGCACTACCATCTTCTTTTGGTTGTACCTCTTCATAATTCAATCTAGGGACACCACTGTTTACAACATCGGCATCATCTTCTATAAATTGCTGAGCGCTTTCTCTCCATGTCATTTCAAAATCACTCTTACCTATGATATCGGATTCATTATTTAGTTCTGCGTCATCTATAAATAGTTGATTAGCCCCTAAGTAGATACCATATTTATCTTTCCAAAATATTCGAATGGGTACTGAATCGATAATGGTTTTAGTTATATTTAATTGATTTGACAGATCAGATCTACTCTTATTTAGCTCTTTATTTTTTTCTTTAGCTACTTGCAGTATTTTTATGTCTTTTTCTTTATTCACTTGAACTGCTTTTTTAACTCTTTCGTCTAAGGATTTATTCAATTCTATTAGTTCATTTTCTGTATTTCTTTGCTCGGAAATATCAGTATAAGTACCTAGTAAACCAATTGTTTTCCCATGTTCATCTTCCAGTGGAACCTTAGAAGTCAATACTGCAATAATATTACCTTTATCATCTGTTTGTATTTCTTCAAAATTAATCTTCGAATTGCCACTATTCATAATGGATAAGTCATCATCTCTATATAATTGTCCTTCTGTCTCTCCCCAAGGCATTTCAAAATCATTTTTTCCAATAATTTCATCAACTGATTCTAATTGGGCATCTTGTAGAAATAACTTATTTGCTCCAAGGTAGGTACCTTCTTTATCTTTCCAAAAAATACGTGCGGGAACAGTATTTATAATATTTTGTAGTAGGTTATATTGGTTTAATAGCTTTTTCTCTGTAGATTTTCGCTCAGTTATATCACTAAGGTAACCTTGCCATAAGATGCTTCCGTCTTCAAGTTTTTCTGGCTTTGAATGTCCTTCAATCCAACAGAGACCTTTTTTTGGTAAATAAACTCTATACTCCATGTTCCAATCTTTCATAGTTTTTGCTGAATCTTCAATAGAAGTTACAAACATTGCTAAATCATCTTCATGAATCCTGTTAAATGCAATTGATGAGTCATTAAGTAAGTCATCAGGAGGTATTTCATATATATCTTCAATACCATTACTTAGATAAGGAAAGGTCATCCTTCCATCGGGATAAAGTCTATATTGATAAATAGCTCCAGGCATATTGTTTGTTAGTTTATGAAGTGCTTCATTGCTTTTTTCACGTTCTTGTTCTAAAACTTTCTTCTCGGTAATATCAATATTAATTCCAATCACGCGGATAACTTTTCCTAAATCATCACATATAGCATCTGCTGCTGACTCTATATATCTGATACTACCATCAGGTTTAATGATTCGAAGTACACTAGTATTTCTAGTTTTAGTTAAAATAACTTGTTCGACTACTGTTTCGGCATCAGCACGATCTTCTGGGAGCACTGCATTCATCCAGTTATCATAGGGCATAGGAACTATTTTTTCTAAACCATATATTTCAAACATTCTATCATCCCATATAGTAATGTTTGATTCTATATCCCTGTTCCATACTCCAACTTTACAAGTATCTAGGGCAAGAGACATTTGAATAGCTAATTCTTTTGACTCATTTTGCTCTAATGTGGGAATGTCTTGTTTATTAATCATAAGCTATACACAATTGAGGATTATTCATTACACGAGTATATATAATGTATACTAAAATAATTATAAATTTATCGGCAGTGATATAAAAACTACATATTCTATCAAGAAGTAAAAATCGACGCAATGATTTGGCTACACTTATTAGGACGCAGAAATGGTAATTTGATTTAAAGTAAAATATTTCAGGCTAAAAAGTACTTAAAATACACTATAGTAGGAGTAAACAAAGGTTTATTTATACTGCGCTGTAAAAAAGCACTAAAATTTGTCCAAACTGCTCCGAAAAAGAGACAAAGAAAAATGGTAAAAAACATTGAATCCAAAGATATAAATGTTTAAATTGTAATACAAATTTTTCATCCAAAAGAAGACCAGATAAACTCAAATAAGTCATTTTTTAAAAGTATATTTATAAACGGCAAACTCTAAGTGATTTAGCAGAAGACTATAAGAGAAGTACTGGTTGGATTCAGAAACAAATATCTGACTATGAGTCAGAGATTAAAGTTCATATACCAAGAGGTTTTGTGCTATTGATTCGAGGCTAATAAGTTTGGAGTGGTGAAGAATTTGTGATACTATTTATACATACAGATGCTATAACTGCAAAAAATATAGCTGAAACATTAAAAGACAGTATAGAAAAAAATGAGCATCATATAGCAGGTAAAATAACTGGAGTGGTAACCTTATTTCATACATAGAATTTAAATAATTCTAAGTTAAAATAAAACGAATAAAGGTAGTCCATGAGAACTAGTAAATACACCAAAGAATTTAAAGATTCCACAATTCAATTAATACTTAATAATAACGAGAGTGTCTCAAAGATAGCAGCTGATTTAGATATACATGTAAAGACTTTATATAACTGGATGAGCAGTTATAAAAAAGAGCATAGAATACCAATGAGAGTTGTAAATACATCATCTTCAACAGAGACACTAGATGAAGAGAATAAACGCCTCAGACGAGAGGTAAAGCTTTTAAAGCAAGAGCGTGACATTTTAAAAAAGGCGACCGCGTACTTCGCCAAAGAAGTTCTATAAAGTACGCCTGGATGTATGAACATAGAAAAAGTTTTAGTATTAATCTTATGAGTAAAGTGCTCAAGGTAGATAGGACATCTTATTATCATTGGATAAAAACTGGATGCATTACTAAAAAAGTAGACGAGCAACTCAATGATTTGATTGAAGTTATATTTATTCAAGGTAGAAAAAACTATGGCACAAGAAGAATTCAAGACAAACTAAAAGAACTCTACGGTGTATTAGTATCAAGAAAGCGTATCTCCAGTATCATGAAAGAACTGGGTCTAAAAGTGAACATGAAAAGAAGATATAAAAATACGACAGATTCTAATCATAACTTACCAATAGCTCCTAATCTCCTAAACATGGATTTTTATGCATCTGCTCCAGATGAAAAATATGTAGGAGATATTACATATATCCATACAGGTGAAGGTTGGCTCTATCTGGCTACTGTGATTGATTTATACTCAAGAAAAGTTGTCGGTTGGTCTATGGATGACACTATGAAAGTTTCACTTGTAAATGATGCCTTAAGCATGGCTATTAAGCATAGAAACCCTTCCGAAGGGTTACTATGGCACACAGATAGAGGGAGTCAATATGCTTCTTATGCACATAAAGATTTATTGGAAAAACACTCTATAATTCAAAGCATGAGCAGAAAAGGCAACTGCTGGGATAATGCAGTGGCTGAGAGCTTCTTTAAAACACTCAAAAGTGATTTAGTGTATCAGACATATTTTTATACGAAGAGGCAGGCAAAACAAGAGATATTTGAATATATAGAATTTCATTATAACAGAGTCAGATCACATAGTTATCTTGGAAACTTATCACCTGTTAAATTTGAAGAAATAAACAAAGTGTTACAAATGGAAATGGTTGCTTAGAATTTATAAAAAAGTGTATGAATTTAAGTTACCACTCCAAACAGCAAGTTTTGGAATAACTCAATATAGAAGTGGCGATATACTAAAATCTATGTTTCAAATATGTGATGAAGACTTATATATTGCTAAAGAGAATGGTAGGAATAGAGTTGAGCTAATATAGTTGATAGTGTCATACAATATTATGTTCTACAACCTGTAGAGACTGTGAAAGAACTAATCATGTATCAGTAAAAAGTGTCGAGCTTAAGAATATTTTTAAGGTTCAGGCGGAAAAACTCATTTTTTGACGAAAAAATGTCCTAAAAAAGTATAAAACTGCAAGATACTCCGCTATTTCTTGCTTGATACTCTCAAGATTGCCACTTTTTAACGCTTTCATAAGCTTTTGAAACAGTGCAATGCCAATCAGGTTCAACAATCTTCTGAAATTATAGGTGAGCATAATGAGAGCATTTTCTCCAGCAACTTTTGTTTTACCACGCATCAGAAAGTGGCTCCAGCCAAGATTTTGTTTGATTGTACCAAAAGGATGTTCTGCCAAAGCGGCACGTTGTTTAATCATAGTTCTAGCCTTGGGTGTCTGCATCTTTGTACGGTGTTCGACAATGAGTGCTTCATGCTCCCAGCGCCAGAGACGTTTTGCAGGTGTTTTCTCAGGAAGACACTCTGAACGTAATGGACAGACTTTACATACAGAGTGGGTACCGAAATACATAAAACGCTTGATACCCTTATTCTCATAAATAGTTTTTTTTCGCTTTAACACTTTGTTGTTTGGGCAGTGATAGCAATCGTTGGCTTCATCATAATGAAATGCATCACGAGGAAACTTTCCTCTGTCTACTTGCTTTTTTTGCTTATCTTGTATGGGTACATAAACATCTATTCCCTCATCAACACATCTCTTAATCTCTTTTGGATTGTAGTAACCTGCATCAGCTACGACTTTGATATGTTTATTGCCTGTAGCTTCTTTAGCTTGAGTTGCTAGAGGATAAAGTTGATCTAAGTCAACTCCTTTGGTGGAGATGTCAGTAGCGACAATAAACTTGTATTTACCATCAACAGCAATCTGGGTATTATAGGCCATAAGATGATGTGCCGGTTTACGCATCAAGGTAGCATCGGGATCACTTTTGCAATATTGTGTTACATTACGCTCTTTCAATGTGTGTAGATTACTGTTCAATTTTGATTTATATTTTTTAAGTCGATCCAGATATTGCTTGTGTACTACTGGTGCTATCTCTTTCTTCTCACAGCTATCGCTATACTCTAGTGAACTTAAATACTCTGCTATTTTCTCATCAACAGATTCTATATCCTTACGAGTCATTGTTTCAGAGATAAGTTGATTCTTTGATGCATTAGCCCGTAAAAAGGCACCGTCAATGGCAACGACTTCTCCATCAATCAAATCGACAGAACGGCATAGCATTACAAAGTCACGAAATAATTGTTTCAGTACCTTGGGATTATCTTTGCGAAAGTTAGCAATAGTCTTGTATCCAGGAGTAAGTCCAGCACAAAGCCACATCATCTCAACATTGCGTTTAAGTTCACGTTCGAGCTTTCTAGAACTTCGGATACTATTGAGATATCCATAGAGATAAATCTTCAAAAGTAGTGCTGGATGATATGCTGGTTGACCATCCAAACTACCACTACTTGTAAAGACTCCAAAGGCAGCCATATCTATACTGTCAACATAACTATCAATAGCTCTTACTAGATTATTCTCATCAACATACTCATCCAGACTGGGTGGAAAAAGAAGTTGTTGATTACGGTTTAAACCTTCTTTGTAATTTGGCATTGTTAAGCCTTTTTCGTAGATATATAATATATCTATTTTAGCTTATTTGTGATTATCACTTGCTTTGGGAGTTCTTTCACAGTCTCTGTACCTTTTGGAGTATGCTCCAAAATTCAACTCTATTTGGAACAGGATAATTTTTAGTAAAAACTGCTCCAAAAGTAAGTATATTTTGAAAATGCTATATCCTCTTTAATCAATCTGTATCAGTAGCACCTTTTCTTTGATCTAGAATCTTTTCTTTATGATGTTTCCCTATAAGATAATAAGTGATACCAAGCGCTAAAACTACTGCAGCTGTAGCAAAAATATACATTGGGGTTATAGTACTAAAGTCTATTATAATTACTTTTCTAGCAATTGCCATCAATGCCGTTGCAACTACTAATTTAATTGGTATTACATCTGTTCTTAGATACATAACAATATTTTGATAAATTTCTATGGCTATAAGTACAACAAGAAAAGCTGCAAAGGTTTTAAATATGTCTGATATACTAAGTAACATAAATGGTGGAGCCATTAGATTTTGATAAAGTACATATACAACATCCCCTACACCCCAAAATATTACAAGTACCATTAATATTGCTAATACTTTTACCGCTATCTTTATTATTTTATGTAAAAATGCGATTAAAGCATCTTCATGCTCTGTCGGTAGTTCGTCATGAATATTCATTATATTTCCTTGTTAAATAATTTATTTACTCTTGATTCAGGGGAATGTAAATTAACACATCTGTAAAAGTGTTTCTAAGTAGATAAGAAGCAGTAGAACTAAGAAATGAACCTACAATGTCAGATCCACTAGAACCAAGAACAATAAGATCACTTTGTTTATTTTGAACATACTCAAGTAAACTCTTATTAATAGATGAAAAACTTTTAATCATATCTATATGCCTAATACCTACATCTTGTTTAAAGATATCTGCATATGACCGACCTAAGAAGTCTGGGTACTCTTCTTCATTATTTGACTTGAGTGTATAAAATTCCATTGTAAAATCATCTAAACTTTTATAAGCATGTATAAGTATAATAGGAGAAGATTTAAATGCTATTTGTGTGAATAGAACACTTTTTTTAGAAGAACTCGAGAAGTCTGTTGGTGCTAAAATATTTTTGTAAGCTCCTTGAAAACTATTTTTAATTACTAAAATAGGACGCCCGCTTTCTTCTGCAATTTTTTGTACAGTAGACCCAAGATAGTAGTCCTCAATTTTTGCTTTTGAATGTGAACCAAGAATAATCAAATCAGCATGAATTTTTTCGGCCATATGCATAACTTGTTCGGAAGCATCCCCTATAGTGATATTAACAATATATTCAACAGATTTAGACTCATTTAGTGCATTTATTTTATGGACTATCTTCTTTTTGATAGCATCTTTGTCAATTTTCTTTCCTAAATATTGGGAGGTTATTTCTATATCCATTAGTGGTATATCAATCGTATGAATGAAGTGTAGTTGTGCATTTGTTTCTTTTGCAGTAAACATCGCTCTTTTCATAACTTCATCATCTAAAATAGACATGTTGATTGCAGCAAGTATAATATGTAACTTCCTCATAATTTCTCCTCTAGTTAGTAATTACTTTAACTATTTTAACATGTTTTGTATAATTCCATAACTAAGGTTTTAAAACTTCTGGAATATGGATAGTCTCATCTTTGTTTTGATTATTTTCCATGATTGGAATGTCCTTTACAAACTAGACATTTACTTAAACTGTACCTTTTGGAGTATGTTCAAAAATTCAACTCTATTTGGAGCAATCTTTCCGTTGCTAAAAATTGTTCTAGATATAAGAGTTTTAATTAACATCTATGCTCGTGAATAACTCCTATATTTTTAAGCATCTTCATATTGATTACGCAGAGCTAAAAACTCATCTAAATCTTCAAAAAATAAATTGATTAGATTTGGGTCAAAATGTTTTCCACTCTCTTGTTTAAAAAGATTTAAAATATCTTTTAATTCCCAAGCTTTTTTATATACTCTGTCATGTCCAAGAGCATCAAATACATCTGCAACCGCAGTTATCCTTCCAAAAATAGGTATATCTTCACCTTCTAAAGAGTTTGGATAACCAGTTCCATTCCATTTTTCATGGTGTGTTCTAGCAACTAAAGCAGAAGCTTGAAGGATTTGTCTGTTTGAATGTTTAAGCATTTCGTAACCAATACTTGAATGAGTTTTCATAGTTTCAAATTCTTCAAATGTTAATTTGCCAGGTTTGTTTAAAATGCTATCAGGTATACCAACTTTACCTATATCATGCATTGGGCTTGCTTGTTTTAGAAGAAGTGCATCTTCTTCACTAAGTCCTGCTAATTTTGCTAAAAGATAGGAATATTCTGCAACTCTTTTTACATGCTGTCCTGTCTCTTTACTTCTTGTCTCACCAATGGCACCCATAGTCATAACTACTTCTCTTTGTGTATTGGTTATCTCTTCATTTAGAGTGATTATTTCTGTTATATCATACATGATTTGAAGAACTTCAACTATATTACCTTTTAAGTCAATAATTGGATAGAATAGATTATTAACCACAAATTCTTGTTTATCTTTTGTGACATTTGTCATAATCTCTTGAACGATTTGTTTACTTTGAAGTTTCTCTCTTATTTTTGCACATTTTTGAGTTTCTCTATGCTTTTCATGTCTTAATTCTTCACAATTTTTACCGATAAGCTTTTCTAATGAATATCCGCTAAGTTCACAAAATCTTTCATTAGCATACTTAATAATATTATTTGTATCTGTTTTCAAGATTGCTGTTGTTGTATTAATTGCATCTTCATATTGAGCTGTATAATTTAAATTATCTTCCAAGCTTTTATTGGTAGTGTCTAGTTCATTTTTAAGTATATGCTTATACTCTTCAAGCTCAGTCACATCATTTCTAATACCTATGTATTCTTTAAAAGAGCCATCTTTATTATAGATAGGAGTAATTTCAGATAAAACATAATAAGGACTTCCATCTTTACGTCTATTTTTTACAAGACCTTTCCAGCTTTTCCCACTTTGTATAGTCTCCCACATATCTTTAAAAACTTCACTACTAACATCCTGATGTCTTACAATATTATGTGGCTTACCTATAAGCTCTTCTTTAGTATACCCAGAAATGATTTCAAAGTTTTTATTGACATCTTTGATAATCCCTTTTTTATCAGCAACTGAAAAAATAGATGCTTCATCTACTGCATGTCGAAACTGTTCTAAGTAATTAATAGTTCCATCAAGCTCTTCGCTTGTTTTTGAGATTAATGTTGTTAAAGCTTTGAGTGTTATATCTTTAGCATTTGAAGTTTTTGAAGTTTTAGGTGCTGTTAATTTTTTTTGATTATTTTGTCCTTCATTTAGAATGACATAGGTCGTTGTTATATTTAAAAGATTATTTGAACAACTTTTGGCATCATGAAAAAATTCTCCATAAGTAACAAAGCCTGAAGTAGGAGCTAAATTATTTATGATTTCGACCTCTTCATCCAAAAATGTTCCAAGCATAGAACGTCTTGCACTACAGCTATAAATATAGATTGCTTCGTTTTTGTATTGCATTTCATTAAGTAATTTTTGTTTGTTGTATTGGTTGATAAAATCAACATTAGCATAACCAAACTTCACCATCTGCCCACAATACATAGCTCCCCTAAAAGTAAGAGAGCCGTCTTCATGTGCAATAATGGGTGCTCTTCCTACGTCTGTGCCATTGTCTTGAAAAATTAGAGGAAACTCAGTTCCATGAACTAAAATATTTTCAACAACATCTTCTCCTAAATAGTGACTATATATATCTATTACTCTTTTGTTGTCTATCTCATAAACTCTATTACCTTCACATTTAGTAATAGTAAGTTCTTTACCAATTGTTTGCCAATTAAAAAGGAATTTAGTTTGTACTTCTAAAACATCTGAATCTACAGCAGCAAAAACAACATTACAATCATTACATGTATGTGAAAAAATCTCACACTTTTCAAACTTAAAGTCATCTCCAGCATTTCCACCAGCGATTACAATATTTGGATATTCTTGAGTTATTTTTTTTAGTAAACTCTCTGAATCAAATAAAAAAGTATTTGCGTATAATAAAAGAAGTTTTGTTCTATCTGTAATAAGGTCTTTTGAAAGTCTTTCTATGATTTCATTGTTGCTTAAAGAGCAGTAACTCATTGATTTTGTACTAGATGATTCAAATACAGAAAATGAGATTGACATACCACTATCATTAATAGAACCATCAGCAATAGTTCCAGCAGTTGAAGTTACAATAAGTGAAGCATTTGGAAGTATTGATAAAAGTTCTTCTCTGAGTGAATAAACACTGTTTACATCTGTATTGGAATAAAATATCTGAATGAGTACAGAGTTTGTATTTGGAATGGAGTTTGTTCCTATGAATTTTTTAAGAGAATGAAAATCTATATAATTATAGTTCAGTAAAGTCATGTTTATCCATTAGTTTAAAATAAAATATTTAGTATATATGTTTATTATTAAATTAAGATTTATTTTAACTATTTATGTAGGATTAACATTAATTACTGAAGTTTTTGATACTAAAGGTTTTATACAGTGTCTAGTAACAGCAACGTTGTTACATTAATAGTAGGTTTTGGAGTATGTTCCAAAATTCAACTCTATTTTGAACAATAATCCTGTGACTAAAGATTGCTCCAAAATCTAGTGATTTTTGATTTTTTAATGCCCCTAAAATCACGATAACTATCAAGCTTAATTAATAAACTTAATATGCTATACTTACTTTTAATTACAGATACAAGGTTAATTGAATAATGATTTCAAAAGAAAATATAAAAACGAATATATTATTAACAATATTATTAACAATAGCTATGCCAATCATCTTAGGAAAGTTTTTACATAGTTATTTCCATATGGTGATTATAAGTATTCCTCTTCATTCTGCTATTGAAGCATCAGGTGGTGTCATAGCTATTGTTATTGCAATGATTTTTTATATAAAATACTCTAAAAATCTTGTTATTACTCACTTTAACTATTCAACAATAGCACTTTTAGCAATGGGGATTATAGACATATTCCATGCTTCTGTTATGCCTGGTAAAATGTTTGTATGGTTACACTCTACGGCTGTGTTCTTTGGTGGTATTTTTTTTATGAGTGTTTGGCTAAAAGAGATACACGTATCAAAAAAAGTATATTCCTTAATTCCTATTATATTTATAATTTTTCCTATTTTATTTTCATTACTCTCAATTTATTTTTCTCACCTAGTTCCAGATATGTTAAATGCAGACAAAACATTTAGTACGACTGCAAATGTTTTAAATATTATTGGAGGATTGGGATTTTTTATTGCATCATTAAAGTTTGTACTTAACTATATAAAAACTCAAAATACTGATGAAATATTATTTGCTGGACACACTATGTTATTTGGTATTGCAGGTGTACTTTTTGTATCGTCAGTAGTATGGGATATGCAATGGTGGTTATGGCATGTATTAAGACTGTCTGCCTATATAATTGCATTTTATTTTTTATATAGTGAATATCGTAATGAGATTAAAGAAGTAGAACAAACAAACGAAGATCTCGAAATGGCAAATGAAAAAATAGTTGAATTCCTTGATATTGTCGATAAAAATGTTATTACATCAACTACTGATTTAGAAGGAAATATTTTAAGCGTAAGTCAGGCATTTTGTGATATTAGTGGCTATTCAAAAGATGAATTGATAGGTATGAACCATAATATTGTTAGACATCCTGACCAATCAATTAAAATATATAATGTTTTATGGAAAACTATTAACAGTGGTAAGGTGTGGAATGGTGAATTACTCAACAGAAAAAAAGATGGCTCTGGCTATTGGGTAGCTGCTACTGTCACACCCCAATTTGATAGTGATGGAACGCTACACTGTTTTACTGCAGTTAGGCAGGATATTACAGATAAAAAAAATATAGAAATTTTATCTATAACTGATTCATTAACTAATCTTTATAATAGAAGGTATTTCAATACAACAATTGAAAAAGAGATATCAAGAGCAAAACGTGATGGAAAATACTTAGGCTTTTTGATGATGGACATCGACCACTTCAAACTTTATAACGACACATACGGTCATCAAAAAGGAGATATAGTTCTTCAAGAAATAGGAAAAGTATTAACTGAATATACTCAAAGAGCAAGTGATTTTTCATTTAGATTAGGTGGAGAAGAATTTGGAATTTTATTCTCAGGATTAAATGAATCAGATTCACTAGAGTTTGCTCAAAATGTATTAAAAGCTATAGAAGATTTAAAAATAGAGCACAAAAGAAATACAGCAAGTAAATATGTAACAGCATCAGCAGGACTCATAATAAGAAAAAATGAAATTTTACTAAACTGTGAAGAAACATATCTTTTAGCAGACAAATTACTTTATAAAGCTAAAGAGAAAGGTAGGAATAGAGTTGAATTAATATAGTTGATAGTATTACACAATATTATGCTCTACAACCTGTACCTTTTGGTACAAGCCCTTACCTTAAGAAGCTAAAGGCTTGATGCGTTCTAACTCTTCGGCCTCAATTTTTTTTGAGCGATATATATCCCAGCGTGTTTGAAGGTTTAACCAAAAATCTTCACTTACCCCAAAATATTTTGCAAGTCTTAGAGCTGTACTAGGAGTAACCCCACGTTTCATATTTACTATTTCATTAATACGTTGGTAAGGAACATGTATCGCATCAGCAAGCATACGTTGTGTGAGGTTCATAGGTTCTAAAAACTCTTCTAAAAGCATTTCACCTGGATGTGTTGGTTCTCTATGAGTTGGAATACGCATCTTTTCTCCTTTTTAATGATAATCTATTATTTCAACTTTGTCTGGACCACTGACAGTCCACATAAAACAGATTCGGTATTGTTGGTTAATGCGTATACTGCATTGGCCATTTCTGTCACCACTTAGTTTCTCTAAGTGATTCCCAGGAGGAACTTTTAGTTCATCTAGTATTATTACAGAATCAAGTTGATCGAGTTTTCTCGCAGCTATCTTCCATAGTTTATTTGGCAATCGTTTCATTGCCTGTTTACTGGTAACACCGTTAAATATATTTTCTGTTACTACATCTTTAAAAGAAACAATCATATGACATTATATCATAATATCACGGATGTCATGCTATATGCATCTAAAATTATTAAAAGGATGAACTATGAACGTAGGTTATGCAAGAGTTTCAACTTCTAGCCAAAATCTTGAGAATCAAATTGATCAACTTAAAGATGCTGGCTGTGTAAAGATTTTCTCTGAAAAAAAATCTGGTAAAAATAAAGCTGATCGTCAGCAGTTCAATATCATGATGGATTTCGTTCGAGAGGGAGATATACTTTTTATTACAAAGCTTGATAGATTAGCAAGGTCTGTAATAGACCTTCAAAATATTGCTAAGTCTTTAGAAGATAAAAATGTAGATCTAAAGGTCATTCAACAAAACATTGATACTACAACACCAGCAGGTAGATTATTATTTACAATGTTAGGTGCTATTGCAGAGTTTGAAAGAGATCTTATTAACGAGCGAGTGAGAGAAGGAATTGAAGCTGCAAAGAAAAAAGGCGTTCAATTTGGAAGAAAAGCTATTCTAAATAGTAAAGAGAAAAATGTCATATATAAGGAACACGAAAAAGGAAAGTCTGTGGCATGGCTGTCAAAATTCTTCCATGTTGCTCGTAATACGATCTATAGAGCTATTAAAGATGTAGCTAAAAAGAAGTAGTCAGTTTGACTACTTCATAATGTTCAAAAATCCAACTCTATTTGGAACAATCTTTCTGTTACTAAAAATTGTTCCAAATATAAGAGGTTGTGAAGCTATTTATCACTTTAAAATTTCAATACTCATGAGGACAGCCTAAAGAATATTATCAAAATTCTTCATTGCAGTGTAGTTATACTCGTTCTATTCTCGTTGCACTATGATTGTAATCGGGTTGTAAAGACTCACGGTCAAGTAAATCGTTAGTCAAGTAATTTACATCGCGGTTACTAATAGGAATAAAGAGAGTTTTTTCTCTTATAGTATCAGTAATAAGAGCTTTAGTAGTTAGCTCACCTCGACGCGAGATAACTTTTATGGCATCGCCATTTTTTATGTTTAGTATCTCGGCATCTTCGGGATTGATTTCACAAAAATTCAACTCTTTATATTTCAGTAATGTTTTTGGCAGATTTGTCTTGGTTCCGCTATGCCACTGGTCTCTTGTTCTGCCTGTTAAAAGTATAAACGGGAACTCCAAATTTGTTTTTTCACTTAAGAGTTTATTCTCTACGAAAAACAGATTTCCTTTTTTGTCAGGTGTCAGAAATGTCTTTATATCTTTCCCCCAGATAAATGGTTGTGCTGCGAGTTTATCATAAGATATTTCGCTCATATCCATATAATTATTGAGTTTTGTCATCTCTTGGTATTCTTGAAATATCTCTTTAGTATTTGCATAGTCAAACTCTTTTTCGTAGCCCAATCCACATGCCAAGAGTTTAAATATTTCCCAGTCAGGTTTGCATTCTATAGACGTACGGGTTAATTTTTCCTGTTTTGTAATAGTTCTATCAAGGTTGGTTTGAGTTCCCTCTTTCTCTCCCCATGGAGCAGCCGGAAGTAAAACATGCGCGAATTTAGAAGTTTCAGAGTTACTATATGCATTTATCTCAACAACCATAGGGATATTTTGTATTAATTCCTCAACTCTGTTTCTATTTGGAAGATGATAAACCGGGTCTGTGTGGCAGATGATTAAAACATCTAAGTTTGCTTCTAGCATCTGGGTTGCAGTAAGTCCTGGCTTGTTGTCTATTTTGTCAGTTTTCCAAAATTTAGAAACTTTTTTAATACTTTTTTTGTCAAAACCTAAATGAACTGCTAGCATAGTTGAAAGCCCTCCTACTTCTCTTCCACCCATAGCATTTGGCTGACCAGTAAGACTCAGAGGACCGTTCCCGTCTTTGAATATATTTCCCGTTAAGAGGTGTGTATTTATAAGTGCCAAGTTTTTATCTACTCCTTGAACAGATTGGTTTAAGCCCATAGTCCAGGCTGTTATAATATTTTCACTACTTGTATAGAGTTCAAAAAAATCTTCAAACTGCTCGTGCGTCAAACCTGTTCTTTTTAGCATTTTAGTTACAGGAACTCTTTTGAATTTATTTTTTAATAGCTCAAAATTATTTATGTGATTATCTACAAACTCTTTATTATATAGCTCATCATCTATTAATCTTTTTGAAATTAGATTAAAAAAGTCAATGTCACTTCCTACCTTTATAGGCAAATATATATCAGCAACTTTTGCAGTATCAGTATAGCGTGGGTCAATAACTACAATTTTTAGGCCTCCCTTTTTTGCCTTTTTAATTTGGTTATGAAAGACAACATGTGCTTCTGCTGTGTTAGCACCTGCTAGTATAAGTAGGTCTGATTTAAAAATATCATTCATCCTCACAGGCACAAAGTCAGCACCTATAGATTTCTTATAAGCCAAAACTGCACTTGACATACAAGTACGGCTGTTAGTATCTACATTATTTGTACCGATGAACCCTTTTCCAAGTTTATTTGCTATGTAGTAATCTTCAGTAAGAAGTTGCCCTGATAGATAAAAGCCTATTTTATCTTTTGGAGTCTCTTTAATTTTATTTGCAATTATGTCTATTGACTTTTCCCATGATGAAACTTTATATTCATCATTTATATTATCTCTTATATGTGGTCTTAGAAGTCTTGTAGAAGTATCTATACTTATAAGTTCAGAGATTCCTTTAGAGCAGAGACTACCTTCATTAATAGGATAAGTAACATCACCTATAAGCTTATCTTTATCAAATTCTAAACCACAACCAACCCCACAATAACCACAAACTGATTTAATCATTTAAGACTCCACATATATTATAAAAGTATTATATCTTATGTTTTAATGTAAAGTTAAGATTGTATTGTATAAATATGAATCAATATATAGTTTAATAATAAAAATAGTTAAGATATAATTTTTCATTAGAAAATATAGGATGTAATATTAAGACATAATATAAATTTTTAAAATAATGTTTTACGGATATATTTACAAATGATACAAAGCAATATTAAGTTATCTGGTTTTTCACTATCTAAAGGTAAAGAGTTAACGGGTGATGATTTTTACGATATGAAGAGTATAGGCAACTTAACTATCGCAGTAGTTTGTGATGGAGTCGGCAGTGCAGATGCTGGTGCTGAAGCTGCTAAAAGAGCTACAAATTATCTTATAAATAACTTCAAAATTAGACCAAAAGGCTGGTCTATAGAAAAATCAATCAAATCTTTCACAAAATCAATCAATTCTATTCTTTATAAAGAGTCTATGGTTAATTATGAACGACCTGAATTAGTTACTACACTTACAGTTGTAGTTGTAGAAGGAAACAGGCTTTATGGTGCTAATGTAGGAGATAGCAGAGTTTATCTTTACAGAAACAACACAATTAATCAACTCTCCTGTGATCATGCGATGGATGAGCAAGGATATGAAAATGTTCTTACTCAGGCTATAGGAATTGAGCAGACAATAGAACCTTTTTATTTTGAAAATATTGTTGAAAAAGATGACAAAATTTTACTTTGCAGCGATGGGCTATATAACCTGATGAGTAAAGAGCAACTAGAATCAGGAATAAGTTTAGGTGCTCACTCTTTAGTTACAAAAGCTAGTAAATCAGTAGATGACTGCCTACCTGATGACACTACAGCAGTAGTTATAGAAATTGTAGCTGCAAATGAAGTTGCAATACTAAAACAGCAAAATCTACTTATTCCACTAACTCTAAAGCAAGGTCAAGTTGTTGATGGGTACACGCTTGAGAAATCTCTTATTCAAAATAATAGAACTTGGCTATGTTCTAAAAAAACAAAAAAATATGTAGTTAAATTTGCTCCACTTGAAGCGATTGATAATGAAGAGATATTAGACTTTTTTGTAAAAGAGGAGTGGAATGCAAAACGGTTAAAAGCTCACTTCTTTGCAAAAGCAGTATTACCAAAAAATAGAACCCAAAGATACTATGTAATGCAGCTGTTTAAAGGTGAAGATTTAAATAGTTATCTGGAAAATAAGCTGCTTAGTATTGATGATGGAGTTAATCTAGCTTCAACACTTTTAAATATGTCTCAGTATCTCCTTAAATATGATTTAGTTAATGGAGATATAAAACCTAATAATATAATGCTTACAAAAGATAATAATGAAAACATAGAGTTTAAAATTATAGATTTTGGAAGTATGACAGAGATATTTTCCACAGACACGAAAGCTGGTACACCGAGCTATTTATCTCCTGAGAGATTTCAAAACGAAGCTATTAGCGAGACAACAGAAATTTTCTCCATCGGTGTAACTCTCTATTTGGCACTAACAAGCAAATATCCTTATGGAGAAATTGAGCCTTTTCAAAATCCTACATTTAAAGCTGCCAAAAAACCAAGTACTTACAATAAAAATATTCCAGATTGGTTAGACAGTGTAATACTTCGCTCAATTGCAATAGATAAAGAGAGAAGATATGAACACTATTCAGAGATAGCTTATGAATTGAAATTTCCTTCAAAAGTAAAACCATATTTTCCTAAAAATGCATCACTTATCGAGAGATCACCTTTGATGTTTTATAGAGTCGGATTTATAGTCGTTACTATTATAAATATGGCACTGCTTTTATTAATAGGGTATCAAAACAGCTAGTTATAGGCTATTTAGATACTTATAACTTCTTCACTTATTTTTTCATTTATTCAAACTTCACACTCTCCTCAAAATATATCTTCATTATATCTTTAATGTAAAATTAATAATTAATTGTATAAATATTATACAATTAAGTGATTAATATAAGTTTTAATAGCGGTATAATTTTTCACATAAACACTATTTAATGAAAAATTAAGTTTATAAAGGAAAAAAGATGGCAGGATTAAAAGATTTAAAAGGGCAAGGACACGCACCAACGCTGTTTATGGCTTTTTTATACTTCGATATGAGTTTTATGGTTTGGACTATGCTTGGTCCATTAAGTACAGAGATTAGTGAAGCACTTGCTCTTGGTGGACATATAATGACAGCTGGGGAAAAAGCAACTCTTCTTTCTCTTCCTATTCTTTCAGGTGCACTTTTAAGAATCCTACTTGGATTTGGTGTTGATAAACTTGGTGCAAAAACAACGGCACTTATGGCACAGACTGTTGTTATTGCTGCTTTATTAACTGCTTTTTTCATGGGTAGTAATATTACATATAATGCATTACTAATTGTTGCACTTGGTCTTGGTTTCGCAGGGGCTTCTTTTGCAGTTGCACTTCCACAAGCTGGTCAATGGTACCCGCCAAAACTTCAAGGTGTTGTTTTAGGAATTGCTGGTGCTGGAAATATTGGTGTTGTTATTGACTTTTTATTCGCTCCTAAAATCGCAGAGATTTGGGGTTGGGAATCAGTATTTGGGGTAGGTGCGGCAATGGCTATTGTTGTTCTTATTGCTTATGCTTTTTTAGCTAAAAATGCTCCTGCAGATGTTTATACTGCACGCCCTAAAAAGTTAAAAGATTATGGAAAACTTCTTAAAGATAAAGATACATGGTGGTTTAACCTTTTCTATGCAGTAAGTTTTGGTGGTTTCGTTGGTTTTGCCGGATATATGAAAGTTTATCTTATGAACACTTATCAAGCTGATATGAGTGCTTTTGGTCTGGATGTGCTTGATGAGAGCAACGTTAAAGTTGTTGCTGGTTACTTTGGAGCTTTATGTATATTTGCAGGTGCAGTTTTACGTCCTGTAGGTGGGGCTGTTGCAGATAAACTTGGTGGTATCAAATCACTTTACATCTTCTTTGGGACAGTTATTATTTTAGCGATTTTAAACGCAACAGTGACACTACTATTTGGTATAGCTATTGTAGTTCTGTTTTTAATCATGGCTAACCTTGGTATGGCTAATGGTGCGGTTTTCCAACTTGTTCCACAAAGATTTGGTAAAGATATTGGAATTATGACGGGAATTATCGGTGCTGCTGGTGGTCTTGGCGGTACAGCTCTTATTCAAACACTTGGATGGTCTAAAGGTGCATTTGATGGTTATTCAGCAGGTTTTATGATATTTGCAGTTGTTGTTCTAGTAGCTCTATCAGGAATATCTTTAGTAAAAACTAGATGGAGAACTACTTGGGGTGTTAGTGCCGGCGGTAGAATTTAAGCTTTAAAGTTTATCCAATAAGGAAAAGTTATGAAATACGCTACATTACCAATTATTTTAAAAGATATAAAAATCCTTCTAATCGGCGGTGGAAAGGTTGCTCTTCAAAAAGCAAAAGTATTAGTAAGAAATAAGATTGATTTTAAATGTATATCAAACGACTATATAGCAGAGTTTAAAGCTATTAGCGTAGAAAAGATTACTAAATATTTTACAATTGAAGATATTAACTCTTACTCAGTTGTAATAGATGCAACAGGCTCAGATGATGTTATGAAACAGATATTAGAGCATAAAAAGTGCAATAATTTTTTATATAACTGTGTTGATGTTCCAGATGTATGTGACTTTTTCTTTGCAGCTCTAATAGAACACGGAGCACTAAAAGTTGCTGTTTCATCAGCAGGTGCAAGTCCGACTTTGGCTCAAAGTGTTAGAGACAAAATTGCTAGAATGTTACCTCGTGGTTTAGAAGAACTGACCAATCAATTGCAAACAAAACGTGATATTGGCTTGATAGATATTAAAGAAGCAAAAAAACAGACTTCTAAAATGCTTGGAAAAGTTACCCTTGTTGGTTGTGGAACAGGTGATGTAGATTTACTAACTATCAAGGCATATAAATCTATTCAAAATGCGGATGTTGTTTTTATTGACCATCTGATAAGTAAGGAGATAATTGAGATTATTCCGACAAACACGATGAAGATCTCAGTTGGTAAGAAAAAAGGTGCACATAGTGTAAAGCAAGAGACAATTAACGAAATGTTGATTGAATATGCTTCAAAAGGTTTTGATATTGCAAGACTAAAAGCTGGAGATCCATATATATTTGGTCGCGGAGCTGAAGAGGCTCAGGCGCTTATGGAACAAAATATCAGAGTTGATGTAATTCCTGGTATCTCATCCGCAATTGCAGGACCACTAAGTGCCGGTATCGCTCCAACCGCGAGAGGTTATGCTACAAACCTCTCTATAGTATCAGCTCACCTGGCTGGGGACAGCATAAACACTCAGTGGATTGATTTGCTAAAAATGAAAAACCATACAACTATAGTTTTAATGGGTCTTTCGCGAGCAGATGAAATTGTGCAGGCTGCTCTTGAAGCCGGAGCAGATGGCTCTCTACCAACTGCTATTATCTCAAATGCATCACGTCCTAATCAAAAGAGAATCATAACAACTCTAGAACAACTTCCATATGCTGCTAAAGATGCTCCAAAACCTGGGATAATAGTGTTTGGTGATGTTGTTAACTTACATAAAATCTTGCCTCAGTATGAGTGCGAAACGGAGACTTTCAATGAAAAAACTGCATGAGGCTTATCAAGAGCGTAGTAAAAAAATAAATAAAATCGAACAGTTAAAAGAGTTAAATACTCCAAAAGCTGTTTATGATAATTTGCAGGCTATTTGCGCGGCAGGCTATGAAAACTTAAAAGATGAAGACAGTAAATACTTTTTAAAGTGTTTTGGCTTATTTGATAAAAATGATGGAACCTTTATGATTCGTGTTCGAATTGCCGGCGGGCAACTTAGTATAGAAAAAGCACTTGTAATTGGTGAGATATCTAAAGAGTATGGGAATGATTATATTGATATTACAACCCGTCAACAAATAGAACTTAGATACATAAAATTTGAGAATTTACATAAGGTTTTAACAAAGCTGGATGCTGTTGGAATAACTACATTTCAAACAGGAATTGATAATTTCAGAAACATAGTTACTTCTTCTTTTGATGGTCTGAGCAGTGACAGTTTTGTTGAGTGTATGCCGATTATAGAAGAATTACAAGGAGTATTTTTACACAAAGAGGAGTGGACAGGCGTTTTACCGCGTAAGTTTAATGCTGCCATTTTAGGGAGTGCTACAAATGATTGTAATATTTTTGGACATGACTGTTGTTTTATAGCTGCTAAAAAAGATGAAGAACTTGGATTTAACCTTTATCTTGGTGGTAGAGTCGGAATGCAAGCTGAAGACATTAACTTATTTATAAAGCCAGAAGAAGTGAAAGAGGTATTTTTAGCGGTTATTTCTCTTTTTAAAGAGTTTGGATTTCGTGATAACAGAAACAAAAATAGACTTCATTTTCTTATAGAAGCAGTAGGAATGGATGTTTTTAGAGATGCTATTATTCAAGTATCTAAAGCAACTCTTCAAAGTGGAGGTGAGTTACTACTGAGTAATGAACATAAAATAAATCAAGATGGCTGTGTGGAGTTACTTGATGATAAATCAGCAGTTCTTTTTAGCATACCCTCAGGTATTTTTTGTGGAAGTGATCTTATTTATTCTGCCGAGTGTACAAAAGAAGCTGAGGGTGAACTTCGTTTGTCGATAGAGCAGAGTTTTTACATGGTGTGTAAAAATGAAAAGATAGAGCAGATAAAAGCGACGCCTATTTATAAAAAGTATGAAAAATACCAAAATCCGTATTTTGTGCATCAAATTGCCTGTGCCGGAACGGCTACATGTTCATTTGGAGTTATTCCAAATAAACCCGATGCTGTAGAGATGGCAGAATTTTTACATAAAGAAGTTCCTCTAACAAATGCAAAAGTAAGAATGTACTGGTCAGCATGTCCAAAAGGCTGTGGAATTCACGGCATAGCAGATATTGGTTTTGAAGGGTGTAAAGCTAAAGATGAAGATGGAAATACATGTTATGGAGTTCATATCCTTCTAGGAGGAAAAGCTTCTTATGAGGCTAAAGAATCTCGTGTTATTTATAAAAGTATACCTTTAATAGAGGCAAAATATATAGTGAAAAAAATAATGCTTATGTATAAGAATGAACGTCAAAGTGCAGAGAGCTTTGAGATTTATGAAAGTCGAGTGCTTTCAATGTTAAATAATGATGAAGTAATTAAAAAGATAGAGAATTATCATTGAATAAGATATAATAACTTAGGTAGAACATCAAAAGTTAAAAAAAACGTTCGAGACGTTTTACAAATTTATGATTGAGTATTTCTAAACGTATAATCAGACTTTCTCTATGTCAACGGCTAATCAAAATCCGGAGTCAAATCTACATAATATTACTATACTAAAAGCTTATACTTAAAATACATGCTAAAAAAAACTATATCCGATGCAAAGATGTTCAATATATAGTTATATTTGGCAATCTTTAGCTTTAGGATAGAAATACGCAGCACCACCATAGGTGACTGCAAACACTACAAGGCTTATTATAGAGTTGCTAGTAAATAATTGTGTAATAGTTACTGCAACTGCTGCTAATGAAAATATGATAACGAACTTGATTATAAATCCATAGGGTGTGCATTGTCCTAGCATTTAAACCTCTTATATGTTTTTGAGAAGTATAGCAGTATATTGTTAAGCAAATAGCTGTATTAATGGAAAATGTAAGCTCCATAAACAGTACCTTATGGAGCATGTTCCAAAATTCAACTCTATTTGGAGTAATCTTCCTGTTACTAAAAATTGTTCCAAATATAAGAGGTTAAGGGTTTAAGTTAAATCTCTTTAAATGGAGATAACTTAAGAACTTAGAATAGCTATCATCGTACAATTACTTAGTTGGTAAGCAGCCAATATACTTGTAGAGACACAAGCTTTCATATTCTTCTAGTACACTTAGCACATAATAGTATTTTAATAAATTATTAGATAATATCTTCAATAAATTAGAAAGTATGACAAAGGTTACAAATGGCTAGAAAACAAAAAACCATACTTGGACAAATAAACACTGCACCAGCTCAAAGGCAATTCACTGACAGAGAAGAACCTCAAAAATCATTTATAAAATCATTAGCTGATGTAAATAATAGAGAGTATAGTATACTAACTTATTATGGTGTTGGAGGTATTGGAAAAAGTTCACTACAAAGACACCTAAAGGCTGAACATCTAGATAATAATAAAGATGCTGTTTATAGTTCTGTTGATTTTGATATAGAAGCGGATAGAGTTCAACATAGAGCTTTACGTATTCTCTCCCAAAACTTTAAATCAAATTTTAAAATAAAATTTACAGTATTTGATATGGCCTACATTATATATTGGAGTAAAGCATATCCTGATCATGATATAAAGAAAGATGGATTACCATTTTTAGAAGAAGGAAGCCATCTATCCTCTATCGTTGATACTTTTGCAGATGTTGGAGGTATAGCAGGGGCTGCATTAAATATTTTAGATTATGCATTTAAAAAATCTAAAGAAATTTCTTTTGATAGTAATCTTCAAACGGAACTAAAAAACTTAAATACACTTGATGAAACACAGATTGAAGAAAAGCTTCCCCTATTTTTTGCTCATGACCTTGATACTTATAAAAAGACAAGTCCAGAAAAAAAAGTAGTTATATTTTTAGATACCTATGAAGCTCTTTGGCAAAATAAGAGAAGTGATGCAAATCGTCTAAGTCAAGATGAATGGATAAGAGACTTTGTATCTGAGTTACCAAATGTATTATTTGTAATATGTGGAAGAGAAAAGATAAGATGGGAAGAAGTAGATAAGGAATGGAAAGAAGACTTAAATCAGCATATACTTGGAAATCTTAGTGAAGATGATGCAAAATCTTTTTTAAATAGCTGTGAAATAGTAGATACAGATATCCAAGATGAGATGATTGAGAGTAGTGAAGGCTTACCTTATTACTTAGACCTTTGTGTTGATACATACTATAAAATAAAAGACAGTGGGAATACTCCCTCAGCAAAATACTTTAGTGAAGTCGGTCAAGATGAAATATTTGAAAGATTTATGCGCTATCTTAGTCCCCAAGAACAAGAGACACTAAAAGTATTGGCTAATGCTAGATTTTATACTAAAGAGCTGTTCTCACTTCTCATAGAAGAGTTTAAAACAGGCTATCCTGTTACAGCAATGTATCAACTCAATACATTCTCTTTTATCAGAGAAGAAGATAAATCATTCTTTATTCATGATTTAATGAGAAAAAATTTAATCTCTTTCCAGCATGATGAACTAAATCAAGATGTAAATGAGTTTTTATTTAATCACTATGATATCTTTCTTCAAGATTTAGATATTAAAAATATTTCTCAAAATAGTATAGAAGCTCTTCCTGAAGCTTTTTATCATAAAGAGCAAATGGGTGATGTTAAAGCACTAAGTGATTGGTATGGTAAACCTTTTACGAAATTTATAACTGCTGCCAAGTACAAAGTTATAATAAACCTATCTATTAAATTACAAAGTTTATTAACAAAGGAAATGACAGATCAATATCACTTTACTGCAACAGTTAATGATCATTTAGCATGGGTTTATGAGTCAATAGGTCAGTATAAAGAAGCTTTACCTTTATACAAAGAAGCTTTGAAAATTAATATTAATATCCTCGGAATAAAACATCCAGATACAGCAGGTAGTTATAATAATTTAGCATTTATATATGAATATATGGGTAATTATGATGAAGCTCTTTTCCTTCATAAAAAAGCTTTATCTATCAGTAAGTCTCTATTGGGTGAAAATGACCCACGCATTGCTACTAGCTATAACAATATAGCAGTTGTTTATACGTCAATTGGTAACTATAGCGAGTCATTAGTAGTACATAAAAAAGCTTTATTAATTAGACAAAAACTACTTGGAGAAAAACATCTTGATACAGCTACTAGTTGCAATAACCTTGCGATAGTTTATAAATTAATAGGGAACTATGAAGAAGCACTACTTCTTTTTAAAAAAGCGATTTTAGTAAGAGAAAAAATATTAGGCGAAGAGCATCCAGATACTGCTACTAGTTATAATAATATTGCATCTCTTTTAGAGTCTATGGGGAATTATGATGAAGCTCTGCCACTTTATAAAAAAGCTTTAGCAATAAGAGTAAAAGTATTAGGGGAGAAGCATCCAGATACTACTACTAGTTACAATAATCTTGCTATGCTTTCTGGAATAATGGGTAATCTTTAGGATTCTTAGCTTAAATTATAAAAAACTAATACTTTTCCTAAAATCCACTATGATGAACCTCTAAAATCAAACCAGTAAAATTTATTTTCTTATTCCTAAAGATACTAAAAAAGTAGGGATAAAAAGATAAGTGTAAAAAGTTCCACAATCAGTAGAGACTGTGAAAGAACTCCCAAAGCAAGTGATAATCACAAATAAGCTAAAATAGATATATTATATATCTACGAAAAAGGCTTAACAATGCCAAATTACAAAGAAGGTTTAAACCGTAATCAACAACTTCTTTTTCCACCCAGTCTGGATGAGTATGTTGATGAGAATAATCTAGTAAGAGCTATTGATAGTTATGTTGACAGTATAGATATGGCTGCCTTTGGAGTCTTTACAAGTAGTGGTAGTTTGGATGGTCAACCAGCATATCATCCAGCACTACTTTTGAAGATTTATCTCTATGGATATCTCAATAGTATCCGAAGTTCTAGAAAGCTCGAACGTGAACTTAAACGCAATGTTGAGATGATGTGGCTTTGTGCTGGACTTACTCCTGGATACAAGACTATTGCTAACTTTCGCAAAGATAATCCCAAGGTACTGAAACAATTATTTCGTGACTTTGTAATGCTATGCCGTTCTGTCGATTTGATTGATGGAGAAGTCGTTGCCATTGACGGTGCCTTTTTACGGGCTAATGCATCAAAGAATCAACTTATCTCTGAAACAATGACTCGTAAGGATATAGAATCTGTTGATGAGAAAATAGCAGAGTATTTAAGTTCACTAGAGTATAGCGATAGCTGTGAGAAGAAAGAGATAGCACCAGTAGTACACAAGCAATATCTGGATCGACTTAAAAAATATAAATCAAAATTGAACAGTAATCTACACACATTGAAAGAGCGTAATGTAACACAATATTGCAAAAGTGATCCCGATGCTACCTTGATGCGTAAACCGGCACATCATCTTATGGCCTATAATACCCAGATTGCTGTTGATGGTAAATACAAGTTTATTGTCGCTACTGACATCTCCACCAAAGGAGTTGACTTAGATCAACTTTATCCTCTAGCAACTCAAGCTAAAGAAGCTACAGGCAATAAACATATCAAAGTCGTAGCTGATGCAGGTTACTACAATCCAAAAGAGATTAAGAGATGTGTTGATGAGGGAATAGATGTTTATGTACCCATACAAGATAAGCAAAAAAAGCAAGTAGACAGAGGAAAGTTTCCTCGTGATGCATTTCATTATGATGAAGCCAACGATTGCTATCACTGCCCAAACAACAAAGTGTTAAAGCGAAAAAAAACTATTTATGAGAATAAGGGTATCAAGCGTTTTATGTATTTCGGTACCCACTCTGTATGTAAAGTCTGTCCATTACGTTCAGAGTGTCTTCCTGAGAAAACACCTGCAAAACGTCTCTGGCGCTGGGAGCATGAAGCACTCATTGTCGAACACCGTACAAAGATGCAGACACCCAAGGCTAGAACTATGATTAAACAACGTGCCGCTTTGGCAGAACATCCTTTTGGTACAATCAAACAAAATCTTGGCTGGAGCCACTTTCTGATGCGTGGTAAAACAAAAGTTGCTGGAGAAAATGCTCTCATTATGCTCACCTATAATTTCAGAAGATTGTTGAACCTGATTGGCATTGCACTGTTTCAAAAGCTTATGAAAGCGTTAAAAAGTGGCAATCTTGAGAGTATCAAGCAAGAAATAGCGGAGTATCTTGCAGTTTTATACTTTTTTAGGACATTTTTTCGTCAAAAAATGAGTTTTTCCGCCTGAACCTTAAAAATATTCTTAAGCTCGACACTTTTTACTGATACATGATTAGTTCTTTCACAGTCTCAGTACTTTGTGGAGCATGTTCCAAAATTCAACTCTATTTGGAACAACGTTGCTGTTACTAAAAACTGTTCCAAGTATAAGAGGTTATGAGATTTATATTATAGGCTTGCTAGCAAGAGCAATGAAAGACGAGAGTATACTATCTATTCTGCGCCAGTGAAACTTTGGTAGTATAAGACAATTAAGATATTTTGTTATATAATAAGTAAAGAAACATCAAGTTATAACATTTTAATTACTCAACTTTCGCACATAAAACCTAACTCTTTTTGAGTATAAGCACTGAGCACAGCGATAATATTGAGTAAATTTTTATTATCCTTGACAACATTTTGGATTTCAGAGATTTTTGTCAGTATTTTAATAAAGAGTTGCATTGATATTGCCAGTGTTTCAAGCTCACATTCTAAATCTCTAAAGAGTTCTCCAAGAGTTTGTGGTTCATGCTTTATACGGTTAATATAACTTACAATGTTATATGCAAACATAGATAGTGTTATTTTTGCAATTAGTGATTCATAGATACGATTTTCTTCTTTTCCAAAACCGAAGAGGTTTCTGAGATCTTTATAGCCTTGTTCAATATTCCATCTCTTTTTATAAGTTGCTAGAATCTCTTTGCCTGCAATAGTAATATCACTTGAGATAAAAACTAACAACTCTTTACCTGTGTGTAAAAATACGAGCTTGACTTTACCTAAAACTGCATGTTCTACAATGGCATCGAAATATTTGTACGATATTTTGCCATGTTTACCACTACTTTTGTGACGATAGTTTTTCATACTGTCATAGATTGCATTCATAGTTTTATGTTTGCCTTTAAAGTTCCAAATAAGTTTATTGTTTGGAAGTCTTGCTATTACTGGCATACCAAGTTCATTAGCTTGATGTATGAAATTCGGTTTAGCATACCAGCTATCTACGAGCAAGTAATCTGCATCAACACCGTTATCCAAAGCTCTTTGCAGCATCTCAATAGCTAGTATATTTTTGCCTTTAGTAATTTCACTCTTTCTCTGATATGCATTACTTCTGTGATGTAGCTTATTTGTGAACTCTGAAATATCTTTTCTATTGCTACCATTCATTTTTATAGAAAAATCTAATTGAAAAGTTGAATGTGAATCTGCATAATTTAGAGATACGATATTGAGCGCATTGATACTCCTATGTTCTTTATTGCTCCAAATATATTTACAGCTTCCCTCAATGTATTTACCTCTCTTAGACTCTACTGTATCGTCAATAATGAGTAAGCGATGTTCACCATTTTTATGTAGTGGTTTTATTCTTTGCAAAAGTGCAGTAGTACTTAGCATTAAAAACTTTCGCCAGTTGTAACGACTATCTTTGATAAATCTGTAATAGGCATCTTTCCCAAATGCACTATCGCTCTTTTTTATAAATGTTGACTGGCGTTTTTGCATCACTAACATATAAACGAAGTGTAATATTATTTGAAATGGTGGATAGCCAACATTTCGTTTAATGAAGTTGCTCTGCTTAAGTATTTTTGTGATTTTTATCTCTGTTAGCACTTCAAGTATTGGATTCTTTAATATGCTTCTCACTGCAGTTTGTATATAATTGTCAAGTTCCATAAAATAGCCTTGTATTTTTGATGTTGTGGTGACAAAATTATACTAAAAAGTGGCTATTTATGGGCTTTAATACTCAAATTAAGTTCGTGGATTTAGTGAAATCTATGTGCGAAAGTTGAGTTAATTACTTGTATGCATAGGAGAAAATATTAAAAATAAACGCCGTGAATATAACCGTCTTGTTGCTGATGAGACGATAGAAGATTATTCTCTTCGCTATACTCCAAAATCATTTAGAAAATTCTCTGAGTTACTTATAGCAAATACTGCTATTGGGAGTATCTCATTTTTAGCACTTGAAGTTATTGGTGCTTCTATCGCAATTAGTTACGGATTTTCTACTGCATTTTTGGCAATTCTTACTGCATCTATTATTATATTTTTAACAGCTATTCCTATAAGTTATCATGCCGCTAAATACAATATAGATATTGACCTTATTACACGAGGTGCTGGATTTGGTTATGTTGGTTCAACTATCACTTCGCTTATCTATGCCTCTTTTAGTTTTATATTTTTTGCACTAGAAGCTGCAATTATGGCACAAGCTCTTGAACTCTATTTTGGACTTCCTTTAGCTTGGGGATATTTACTTAGTTCACTCATTATTATCCCCTTAGTTTTTTATGGAATAACACTGATAAATAAACTTCATTTATGGACTCAGCCCATTTGGTTACTAATGATGATTGCACCTTTTGTGGCAGTTTTACTTAAGGAACCTCAAGCCGTAGAGACATTCTTGAATTTTAATGGAACCATTTCTGGAAGTAGTGAATTTAATATTTACTATTTTGGCTTTGCAGTAGGGGTATCTCTTGCACTTATTGCTCAAATAGGCGAACAAGTTGATTACTTACGATTTATGCCATCTTTAACAAAAGAGAATCGCTTTAAATGGTGGACATCGATGTTAATAGCTGGTCCAGGATGGATTATACTTGGCTTTTTAAAGCAGATGGGTGGTATATTATTAGCAGGTCTTGTTCTTCTAGCCGGGTTCTCTTTACATGAAGCAAAAACTCCTATTCAGATGTACTACACGGGATATCAGTATATTTTTGATAATCCCCAAATTGCTTTAGCTGCTGCAACATTTTTTGTAGTGGTTTCTCAGATTAAGATTAATGTTACAAATGCTTATGCAGGTTCACTTGCCTGGTCTAACTTCTTTTCTCGTGTAACGCATTCTCATCCAGGTCGTGTTGTTTGGATGGTCTTTAATATAGGTATTGCTCTTCTTCTAATGGAACTTGGACTTTTTGATGCACTTGAGAGTGTTCTTGGACTTTATTCAAATGTAGCTATTGCGTGGATTAGTGCGATTACAGCAGATTTAATTATCAACAAGCCACTAGGACTAAGTCCAAAAATTATTGAGTTTAAACGTGCTTATCTTTACAACTTTAATCCTGTTGGTGTTGGAAGTATGGGTATAGCATCAGTTGTCTCGATTCTTAGCTTTATGGGAATGTTTGGAGATATGGCTCAGAGTTACTCTTCTATTATTGCTATGTTTATGGCATTTTCTCTTTCCCCTTTAATCGCTTATATGACAAAAGGGAAATATTATATAGCTCGTCCAAATACACTACAAGATACCGAGGAAACAAATTATCATTGTGAAATATGTGACAATGATTATGAAAAAGAAGATATGTCCTATTGTCCTTTACATGAAGTTGAAATATGTTCTTTATGCTGTTCTTTGGATTCTCTTTGTCATGATGTATGTAAAAAAAGCAGTCAG
This sequence comes from Candidatus Sulfurimonas baltica, assembly GCF_015265455.1. Lineage (NCBI taxonomy): Bacteria > Pseudomonadati > Campylobacterota > Epsilonproteobacteria > Campylobacterales > Sulfurimonadaceae > Sulfurimonas > Candidatus Sulfurimonas baltica. The sequence goes on from NZ_CP054492.1 coordinate 1,496,315, forward strand.
AAATCTCTTCGTGAACAAACAGGGAACTTAATTGGAAAACTATTCTTTGGAAAAATATCTACTATGGCATCGCTAAGAATATTTGACTTTACGATTATCCTTTCTTTACTGCTCTTTACAATAGTTATTGCTATTTGGATGGTTTACTCTTCACAAATTAAACATCTAAGCCCAGATGTAATTATATACTTTAAAGAATCATTTACAACTATCTTTTTTATTATTGCACTTATCGTAAGTACACTAGTCTGGTGGGTTTTACTACTTCAAGAAAATAGACTATTAGCTGAAGATGAACTTGAAGAACAAAATGAGATACTTAAAAAACAAAAAGATGTTTTATCTCAGCAAACGCAAATGATAAAACAGACACATGACAGTATGATTTCTACAGATTTAGAAGGTAATATACTTACTTGGAATCATGGTTCGGAATTACTCTTTGGATATAAGGAAGAAGAAGCCATTGGAAAACATATATCTATGGTATATCGAAAAGAAGACCTAGAAGATTTTTCCTCAAGTATAGAAACTTTAATGCAAACAGGTGCATATAGTTCAGAGCTACAATTTATTACAAAATCCAAAAAAACAGTATGGGCATCTCTCTCGATTTCATTACTAAGAGATGAAACTGGAACGCCCATACAAATGGTTGGTTATGCTCAAGATATCACAAAAAGACATGAACTAGGTAAAGAACTTAAATCTAGTCATGAAATGTTAAGTAAACTTAGCCAAAATGTACCTGGGGCTATTTATCAGTACAGACTTTTCCCAGATGGACATGCAAGCTTTCCTTATGCTAGTAATGGAATAAGAGAGGTATATGAAGTTGAGCCTAAAGATATAGTCAATGATGCCCAACCAGTATTTGATATTTTACATCCAGATGACTTGGAGATGATAGCAACTTCTATTCGACACTCAGCTAACACTATGAATGACTGGAGTATACAATATAGAGTTAATTTACCAATAAAAGGTGTGCGTTGGCTGGAAGGATTCTCAAAACCTGAAAAACTTGAAGATGGAAGTATTTTATGGAATGGATATATTAATGATATAACCGATAGAAAGAATGCAGAGAATGAACTCAGTAAACAAAAAATATTTTAGACCATCAAGCACATCATGATGCCTTAACAGGATTACCCAACAGAGTTCTTTTTAACGATAGACTTTCTCAAGCTATAGAAAAATCTAAACGTAATAAATTAAAATTAGCATTACTTTTTATAGACCTAGACCACTTTAAAGAGATAAACGATTCACTCGGTCATGACATAGGGGATGAAATTTTAAAAGAAGTTACACATAGACTCAGGGGAACAATAAGAGATGAAGATACAGTAGCAAGACTTGGTGGAGATGAGTTTACAGTAATACTAGAAGACCTAAATCAAGGACAAGATGCTTCTTCTATAGCAGCTAAACTATTAGAGAGTTTAGCTAAATCTATGCATATCAATGACAATGTTCTATATGTATCAAGTAGTATTGGAATCAGTATTTATCCTGACGATGGAGTATCTGCTAAAGACCTTCTTAAGTTTGCGGATTCTGCAATGTATAAAGCAAAAGATGATGGGAGAAATAACTTCCAATATTATAACGCTAGCATGACAGAATTAGCATTTGAAAGAGTTGTAATGGAGACAAGTTTAAGAGCTGCTTTAAAAAACAATGAATTTATAGTCTACTATCAACCACAAGTAAATGGTGCTACAGATAAGCTCATAGGAATGGAAGCATTAGTTAGATGGCAACACCCAACTATGGGCTTAGTAGCTCCAGATAAGTTCATCCCCCTTGCGGAATCTACAGGACTAATAGTTGAATTAGATAGATATGTTATGAAAAGAGCAATGATGCAAATATCACAGTGGTATGAGCAAGGGCTCAACCCTGGAGTATTAGCAATGAATCTTGCTATAAAACAATTTCAAAGACAAGACTTTATCCCAATGTTTAAAGAACTAATGCAAGAGACAAACTGTCAAGCAGAGTGGCTAGAACTAGAAGTAACAGAAGGTAAAATTATGACACACCCTGAAGAATCTATTAAAATACTAAACGAGATTAGTGACTTAGGTATAGAATTAGCAGTAGATGACTTTGGAACTGGATACTCTTCATTAGCATACCTCAAAAGGTTACCAATAGATAAACTAAAAATAGACCAAGCGTTTATAAGAGATTTACCAGACGATGAAGAAGATGCAGTAATTACAAAAGCTGTTATTGCTCTTTCAAAAAGTTTAAATCTCAAAGTAATAGCAGAAGGTGTTGAGACTAAAGAACAAAGAGACTTTTTAGTTGAAAATGGCTGTAAGAAAATTCAAGGATATTTTTATTCTAAACCTATTCCTGCTGATGAGTTAGAGCTTATACTAAGGAATGGGTTTTAAATATTAACATTTCTGTTTAAGTTCCAGAACTAGTTATTTTTGGAACTTTTCTATAAGTTCCAAACTAAATTGTTTAACTATGATACAATTTTTTACACTCTCAATTTTAATGACTATCGAGCATTATCTTAATCTAATCCTCTAGATTAAGCCACCAGCCAATCACATTTTTATGTTTTTGGGCTGCTTTGTAAAACCACTCTTCAAGTGCCATTCCATCAAGACCCATGCCGTTTTTACTCTCAAACTGTTCTTCGTATTCCTCTTGCGAGCCAAAGCCCTCTAGTATTGCAACAATCGAGTATCTTGCACCAATATTGTCGTTATGGTTAGATTTTAAAAGTTCCATAAAAATATTTAAAGCAATATCTTTATCTTCGTTTGCCCATATAAACATTCCATAGTTAAATATCATCCGTATAATATGTCTATTTTCTATAAATCCCCAAGGAAGTTCATCTGGAAATCTACCATTGTTGTCTATGAGGTCTATTGCTCTTTTAAAACCTTCTTCCATAATCTTTATAGCATTTTTAAAATCACGATCCATTAAGTGGTATTCATGGAGTGTTATGTATGGATCAAAGTAGTCAGCATCTTTTTTAACAATGCCTTTTAAAGCTTTAATGCTCTTTTTGACATCATCAGCTTCAGGAGATTCTATAAACTCCCAGTAAAGCTCATTCACTTCAAACCTGTCTTTATCTATAAACTCATAAGGTTCATCAGTTCGCAGATGCTTTGCTCTGCCCTCTAACCAAAACTCTACATCAAATGCTTTTTGTGTAATGGCAGAGCCTTTAACATCAAAATACTCTCCAACACTTTTTGCAGTGATACCACCTCTACCGTTAAGGTTATTTCGTTTAAGATAGATATAAACAATTGCCCCAGCCAAAAGATTTGGTTTTTGAGCATCTTGTATCATTTGTGGATTATTTTTGTTTAGAGTTTCTAACATATTTAAAGGCTCAGGACTTACTTTTAAAAACTCAAAGCTGTACTTGCGAAGTTGGTGTTCTATTGTTTTGTAATTATCTGTCATTTAGGTTACCTATAGAGTGTATTAATAAGCACTGTATAAAACTTTTTTAAAAACATTGTCTCATGCACGCTATTTACTGGCTTTTTAATTCTAATTTTATTCAATATATATTCAAATATAGCTTCATTTGCTTGTGCTCTGATATAGAATTTAATGTGATGTATCAGTGTTTCACAGTCTCTGTAGGTTTTGGAGCTTTTAACTTCTTATGTTAAGAAAGCTCTTCTAAATAAGGGTCAATTTACTATGCACTAGCTTGAAGTTTCACACCAAAACTATCTAGTACTTTCATTATAGTTTCAAACCTAGGTTTAGAGTCAGCACTAAATGTTTTGTAGAGACTTTCACGTCCTAGGCCTGTATCTTTTGCTATTTGGCTCATACCTTTAGCTTTTGCTATATTTCCAATAGCTTCTAGCAGTTCATTCATATCACCATCTTCAAGTACTTGAGTGAGATACTCTGCTATCATCTCTTTAGAATCTAAATATTGAGACACATCGAATGTTGTTAACTTAGTCATCTTATAACTCCTTTGCTATTTTTTTAGCTTTTACAATATCTTCTGACTGGGTAGATTTATCTCCAGCAATAAGAAGAATCACTATTTCTTCCTTTCGTATGGTGTAATAAACTCTATACCCTGGTCCAGTAGTAATTCGAAGTTCGCTAATCTCTGAAGAGATTGATTTATAATCTCCAAAATTACCCTCTTGAGCTCTTTGAATTCTTCTTAAAATAGCTACTTTAGCTTTTGTATCTTTTAACTTGAGTAGCCATTTAGAGAATATTTCAGTTTGTTTAATCATATACATGTTTATATTGTATCTAATTAGATACATATCTGTCAATAACAAAATTCTTATAGAAATACCAATACTCTTTACAAACCTATTGATATATGAGATAAATAGTAAGTTCAACACAAAGGATGAACTATGAACGTAGGTTATGCAAGAGTTTCAACTTCTAGCCAAAATCTTGAGAATCAAATTGATCAACTTAAAGATGCTGGCTGTGTAAAGATTTTCTCTGAAAAAAAATCTGGTAAAAATAAAGCTGATCGTCAGCAGTTCAATATCATGATGGATTTCGTTCGAGAGGGAGATATACTTTTTATTACAAAGCTTGATAGATTAGCAAGGTCTGTAATAGACCTTCAGAATATAGCGAAGTCTTTAGAAGATAAAAATATTGATCTCAAAGTCATTCAACAAAGCATTGATACTACAACACCGGCAGGAAGATTATTATTTACAATGCTAGGTGCTATTGCAGAGTTTGAAAGAGATCTTATTAACGAGCGAGTTAGAGAAGGAATTGAAGCTGCAAAGAAAAAAGGCGTTCAATTTGGAAGAAAAGCTATTCTAAATAGTAAAGAGAAAAATGTCATATATAAGGAACACGAAAAAGGAAAGTCTGTGGCATGGCTGTCAAAATTCTTCCATGTTGCTCGTAATACGATCTATAGAGCTATTAAAGATGTAGCTAAAAAGAAGTAGTCAGTTTGACTACTTCATAATGTTCAAAAATCCAACTCTATTTGGAACAATCTTTCTGTTACTAAAAATTGTTCCAAATATAAGAGGTTCAGAAACACTTTCATAAGACAGGACTTGAGATATTTATTATACATATTAGATGGTTTTGTGAAAAGTGTATTAGGAGTCTGCTTTGTGAGACACTGAAGATATTTTTGTATAATGACTTCAAGGATTTTATAATGCAGAATGAAAGTACAGATATTAAAATAGCATTAAGGCTAGCAATTGAACAAACTAATAACGTGGCTGACTGGTTAGATGGATTAACTGTGGATATAGGATTACTTGAGAAAGTAGTTGGAGCATATGTTTTAATCACAAAAGAGCATCAACACTCAATTATTAATCTGATTGAAGATAATAGACGAATATCTGCAGCAGCTTTAGTACGTCCACAATACGATGCTATGGTTCGTGGTACTTGGTTGGCTTTTAAAGGTAATGAAGTTATAGCCAATAAAATTTATAAAGATGAATATAAATTTAAAGGACTTGAAAAAATGTGTAAACAAATTGATGTATTGTTAACTGATGACTTTTTTTCAAGAGTTCATAAAAATAATATTAATGCCTTGCATAGTTATACACATGGTGGATGGCATATGCTTTCAAGATGTCTAGATGAAAATTATATAGCATCTTCTTTTACAGATTCAGAAATGATAGAAATTTTAAATGCAACAACGATGAATATGCTGATGATAGTCCTTGCTTATGCTGTTAGAATAGATGATGAAATCTTAATGAAGAAAGCTAAAAGAGAGATAATACAAAAATAGTTTAACCTCATGCACTTTGTGAGTTTATTTTTATTAGTGTATTTATGCCCTTGTCTAATATCTCGATAAATTATATACTTAGAATAACAAAGTAAAAAAGCTAAAAGGATTTAAAAATGGAATTAGTAATATTAGTATATATGACAATATCAATTATGGCAGGATATGCAATTGTACGTGGAGGTAAGATACTAATAACTTTAGGGGTAATTTTACTAATAGTGTCACTAAGTAGTAACCCTACGATAATGGCTTTTAACGTTATAGGATATATTATGGGAGCTATAATAGCTTATCTAATTAAAAAGAAGGCCTCAAAAAATAACTGATATTTAGCTATATATACATGAAACATAAATAAAAAGGGATTTTTAATGAAAAAAATAATTTAGTTTTATTATTAAATATTTTGAACGCTAAAGCAACCGTAAACAATGCATATATTGAAAGTATAATAATGAAAGTAGCATCAACTGGACACTTAGACAAGCAAAGTCACACATTACTTTGGAATGAATTAAATAAGTTACTCAACTTTCGCACATAAAACCTAACTCTTTTTGAGTATAAGCACTGAGCACAGCGATAATATTGAGTAAATTTTTATTATCCTTGACAACATTTTGGATTTCAGAGATTTTTGTCAGTATTTTAATAAAGAGTTGCATTGATATTGCCAGTGTTTCAAGCTCACATTCTAAATCTCTAAAGAGTTCTCCAAGAGTTTGTGGTTCATGCTTTATACGGTTAATATAACTTACAATGTTATATGCAAACATAGATAGTGTTATTTTTGCAATTAGTGATTCATAGATACGATTTTCTTCTTTTCCAAAACCGAAGAGGTTTCTGAGATCTTTATAGCCTTGTTCAATATTCCATCTCTTTTTATAAGTTGCTAGAATCTCTTTGCCTGCAATAGTAATATCACTTGAGATAAAAACTAACAACTCTTTACTTGTGTGTAAAAATACGAGCTTGACTTTACCTAAAACTGCATGTTCTACAATGGCATCGAAATATTTGTACGATATTTTGCCATGTTTACCACTACTTTTGTGACGATAGTTTTTCATACTGTCATAGATTGCATTCATAGTTTTATGTTTGCCTTTAAAGTTCCAAATAAGTTTATTGTTTGGAAGTCTTGCTATTACTGGCATACCAAGTTCATTAGCTTGATGTATGAAATTCGGTTTAGCATACCAGCTATCTACGAGCAAGTAATCTGCATCAACACCGTTATCCAAAGCTCTTTGCAGCATCTCAATAGCTAGTATATTTTTGCCTTTAGTAATTTCACTCTTTCTCTGATATGCATTACTTCTGTGATGTAGCTTATTTGTGAACTCTGAAATATCTTTTCTATTGCTACCATTCATTTTTATAGAAAAATCTAATTGAAAAGTTGAATGTGAATCTGCATAATTTAGAGATACGATATTGAGCGCATTGATACTCCTATGTTCTTTATTGCTCCAAATATATTTACAGCTTCCCTCAATGTATTTACCTCTCTTAGACTCTACTGTATCGTCAATAATGAGTAAGCGATGTTCACCATTTTTATGTAGTGGTTTTATTCTTTGCAAAAGTGCAGTAGTACTTAGCATTAAAAACTTTCGCCAGTTGTAACGACTATCTTTGATAAATCTGTAATAGGCATCTTTCCCAAATGCACTATCGCTCTTTTTTATAAATGTTGACTGGCGTTTTTGCATCACTAACATATAAACGAAGTGTAATATTATTTGAAATGGTGGATAGCCAACATTTCGTTTAATGAAGTTGCTCTGCTTAAGTATTTTTGTGATTTTTATCTCTGTTAGCACTTCAAGTATTGGATTCTTTAATATGCTTCTCACTGCAGTTTGTATATAATTGTCAAGTTCCATAAAATAGCCTTGTATTTTTGATGTTGTGGTGACAAAATTATACTAAAAAGTGGCTATTTATGGGCTTTAATACTCAAATTAAGTTCGTGGATTTAGTGAAATCTATGTGCGAAAGTTGAGTTATTAAGTATATTCATTATATCTATAGTAACAATTCAGAATACCAGATGGCATATGAATATGCAAGTAGATTATTATTTAGAAGCCCCTCAAAAAAGTTCTTTTGGATATACGAATACATATGACAAGATAGAACGATATGAAAAAGTTCGAAAATCAGTCAACACTTCTTCTAAGTGGTCAGGAGTAAGTGGTGTATTCTATTTCACTGATTTAGGTATGTTTATTAATAATCAAAAATATAATTCTGGTTTTAAAAACGATATAAAATTCAATATTAGTGATAGTCAGATTATGAATATCTTAGATGAAAATAATTTAGTGATTAATGATTATTCAACAATTGCACAAGCTAAGAATATTGAACATTTAAAGAATTTAATTAAATTGGCAAAATTAGAAAAAAGTAATCTACATAATATAGTTTATACACTAAACAATTATGGTGATTTTGCAGAACTAAAAGTCATAACATTTGCAATGCACACTTTATTTGACTATAAAACCTATATTTCTATTATTCTATTAATAATTGGATATTTTACTGTCAAAAAACTATTACTATTTATTTATCGTAAAGTTGTTGCAAAAACTCAAGAGTATAAAAGAAAAATATATGAATATAAAATCAAGACAATTGCAGAAGAAGAATCCATAAGAGTTAGTGTCAAAAAATCAATGGATAATTCAGAAGACGAATCAGATTTACAAAATTTAATCAATAAAGCAGTCGCTAGTGGAGATTCTGAAACAGCACAAGCACTATTGAAAATATTAAATTCTAAAAAAAACTAAAGATAATTAGTTGGATAAACTGTTTATTTTAAGAGAAGAAATAAATTATCATCAAGCATACAGAAATATTGCAGAAGAAAAATCTGAATTAGCAATGCAAGCTAAAAAATATTATCAAGATTTATATGAAACATATCAAAAAGAACAATGCGAAGAATCAAATTTTTTAGATGGTTTAGAAAAACAATGGTATACCAGAGTATGGGAGTTATACTTTGCAACTCAATTAAAAGAATTAAATTTTGATATAAGTTGTCCAAAAGCTAAAGGACATCCAGACTTAAAACTTATACATAAAGAAGAAACGATATGGATTGAATGTACAACTATCTCGAAGGGGGATAATGCTGTTGTTGAGTATGAAGATGGCGAAATACATACACTTAATGATGAAGATTATATATCTAGAATAACATCTGCAATTGCTACAAAAAATGAACAGATTAATAAACAAATTGATAATGGTGTTATTGGTCAAAATGATATAGTTATCATAGCAATTAATACTGGTGAATTAAATTTAGCAAAAATTGCTCAAATGGATAATTCACTCATTCATAAAGCATTATATGGTATTGGAAATTTATCTTATAATTTTAAGAAAAAAGAATCTTTTAATTCTTCCAGATTTAATATTGAAAGTGCAAATGGTTCAAAAATAAAAACAAATTTATTTACTACAAATGAATATGAAAATATAAGTGGAATAATTTTTTCAAATTGGAAACCTACAGAAATACATGAATCTATAAAAAATGATTTTGAGTTTACTCATAATTTATTTGCGAGAAATAGTTTAGAGAATGGCTTTTTTAAAATTGGTATGGAGTATCTTCCATTTAAAAATAATGGTGTTGGTGAGTTTGAAAAAATAGGGGAGTGTAATAAATTCTGTGTCAACACCTAATTTCTCTTAAAATTGTATCATAAAAATGCTAGCCAATGGCATTTTACAGACCTAATCCTAAAGCGTCTTTTAATCTCTCCTTAAAAAATATATTGAGTTGAGAGATTGTGAGGCTCCAATTATGTATCGGCATAGTCCATTTTTTCTCAGCGTTTCTTATTCCAGCAAACAGTAATTTTAATAGGCTATTATCATTTGGGAAGGCTCCTTTTGTCTTTGTCAATGTTCTAAATTGGCGATGTATGGATTCAATGATATTGGTAGTGTAGATAATGCGTCTAATAGGCTCTGGATACTTAAAATAGTTAGATAAATTATCCCACTTATTTCTCCAAGATTCAAATACAATAGGGTATTTTTTGCCCCATTTTGACTCAAGTTTATCTAATGCCAGTTCAGCTTCTTCTTTTGTGAAAGCCTGGTAAACACTTTTAAGTTCACCTACGAATATTTTCTGATCTTTAGATGCAATGTATTTAACGCTGTTGCGTATTTGATGGACTATGCAGAGTTGCACTTCAGTCTCTGGAAAGACAGCATTTATGGCTTCAGGAAAGCCCTTTAGCCCATCAACGGAAGCGATGAGTATATCTTGCACTCCACGGTTCTGTAAGTCTGTAAGCACCTGCAGCCAGAACTTAGCACCTTCACTTTCATTGAGATATAATCCTAATATCTCTTTTTTACCTTCAAGGTTTATGCCGAGTACGGTATAAAAAGCCTTTGACACATAGTGACCGTCTTCTCTCACTTTATAGTGAATGGCGTCCAAATATATAAACGGATATATGGCGTCTAGCGGTCTTATTTTCCACTCTTCAAGCATAGGTATTAGTTTATCGGTAACAGTTGTAATAGCTGGCTTGGAGAAGTGCACGCCATAGATATCTTCTATGTGTTCACTAATCTGAGAGTAGCTGCTTCCCAAGCTAAAGAGAGAAAGCATCTTTTTTTCTATCTCATCTGATAAATACGTCTGGCTTTTTTTTACGATTTGAGGCTCGAAACTACCGTTACGGTCTCTTGGGGTTTCTAGCTCGAACTCGCCATGTTCGGTTCTCATGGTTTTTGACATATAACCATTTTTACGGTTCTTTTGGAGGTCTTGAGCTAGATGAGATTCTAGCTCTGCTTGTAAGGTCATCTCTGTAATCTGTCTAACTAAATCTGTCAAAGCTCCATCTTTGCCTGACAAACCTTTACCTGATTTTATTTTCTCTGCAAAATCCGCAACATCTATTTCTATTTTCATCTGTACTTCCTTCTGTATTCAATATTTTATCTTATTGACACAGAATTATTTACAGTCCCAAAAATAGTTTATTAAAGAAATTTTATACTTTTCCCATTAATAGTACTTTGTGGAGCATGTTCCAAAATTCAACTCTATTTGGAACAACGTTGCTGTTACTAAAAACTGTTCCAAGTATAAGAGGTTTAGGAGGCTTATATTGAAAGATTTAAGTAAACAAGGTCAAATAATCTTACAATTATTATTTTTTTGGATAGCTTCATGTTCTCATTGCCCCTAGTTACTATATTTATAGTTAATCAAATATAACATTCTGTATACTGTCAAAAATTATATTAAGATCCATTAATGAAAAAAATTATTATGTTATTTTTGAATACATTTGCCATAGTACTTAGCGCAATAGAATTACCTGTAGTTACTATTGAATCTTCAAAACTAGAAGAAACCTCCCAAGAAAGTACAAGTACTGTAAATATAATTGACAAAAAAAAACTAGCAATCACATCAGTTAAAAGCATAAAAGACTTATCTTCAGTCATATCAAATACTAATATATCTGGCATTGGAAATAGAAGCGATAAAACTTTCACGATTAGAGGCATAAGTAATTATGTAGCATATGAAAGTAGTGTTGCCATGTACATAGATGATGTTCCAATACCATTTAGCTATGGATTTGGTATGGTTGATATGCATAACATTAAAACTATAGAAGTCTTAAAAGGGGCACAAGGAACACTCTTTGGTAAAGGTGCTGAATCAGGTGTTATTAACATTTACACAAATAAACCTACTAAAAAGTTTCAGGCTAAGGCTAGGTTATGGCTCTTATAATACACAAGAGTTTTACGGTCGAGTATCAGGTCCTCTTGCAAATACTGACTGGTCCTATATATTTGCAATCACAAAAGAGAGTTCTGATGGATTTTCAAAAAACGAATTAACTCAAAATAATTTCGATACAAAAGATTTTACATCCTTTAATACAAAACTTCGTTACAACCCATCTTCACCCCTTGACATAACCTTAGGCTATACAAAATCTCTCAGTGATGATGGTGGTTCACCTTTTAAAATAAATACTAAAGAGAATCCTTACTTAATCGATAACGAACCGACTGACGACAGTGTAAATATGGATATAGATATGCTTTCGCTCGTGATGAGATATAAGACAAATAACTACACTTTTACTTCTGCAACAAGTTACTCTAAGCAGACTGTACTCAAAAATGACTATGTAGCCATTCTCGGTGGTTTAAATATGGATTTTGATATAAATATTCAAGAAATAACACAAGAGTTTCGACTAAAACAATCTTTTGAAAATAGCGACCTTGTAGTTGGAGCATTTTATAGTGATAAATTGCAGTTTGACTATGTAGAAAATCAAACACTCTTATCAATTCCTCTTTCAAGTAATAACTCTTTGAAAAATCCAGATGAAAATATAGCTCTCTTTACTCAGTACAAACACTACATAGGTGAAAACTACTTAGTAATGGCAGGTATTAGATACCAAGAAACTAAACGCTCATTCTCTCGAGAAATGAACAATTTTGGTGCACCATCTACCCAAGCTAGCAGTGAGACAGTATGGTCACATGCTTTACCGACACTATCACTTTCATATTATACAGAAGATGATTCACATACCTACTTGACATACTCACAAGGATATCGTCCAGGAGGGTATAACTACAGAAGTGTAGATGCACTTGTACCATATGAACCAGAAACTACAAACTCTTTAGAACTAGGACATAAAAGATTTATTAACAAACATGGTAGTTTAAACGCAGCACTTTTTTATAATTACATAGAAAATCTACGTGTAAATACTTTTGATGATAACTTGGCAAATACAACTTTAAATGCACAAGAAGCTTATAGCTATGGAGCAGAGATAGAAGTAAACTATAAAAAAGATGCACTTTACTTATTTATGACAGCTGGAATTATCCAAACAAAAATGACACAAATGGATACAAATCCTGAATATGAAGGAAACAAAATCATTGGCGTGCCAAATATAACTGCGAACATAGGTGGAAGATATACATTGTTCCAAAATTACTATATTCAATCAGACTTAAAGTATATGGGTGAACGTTACTACAACATTGCAAACAGTGCAAAAGAAAATGACTATACTCTCTTCAATCTTGGATTTGGATATAAAAAAGATGGCTTAGAAATACTACTATATACTAATAATATTTTTAATGAAGAGTATGTCGACTTTATGATTTATACACCAAGTAATGACTACTATCACTTTGGTGATCCTCGAGTTTTAGGTTTTACTCTGAGTCAAGGTTTTTAATCTCAGGCATAAGAACTGTAAACTCTGCTCCATCATCTCTGTTTTGAACACTAATTTGGCCGTTTAATCTTTCTTCTATAAGCATTTTCACCATAGCTAAGCCTGACCCATGTGTTGTATTGTCTTTTTTTGTGCTTGCAAAGTACTCAAATACTTTGTCTATAGGTTTAATTTTTATTCCACCTGCGTTATCTGTATATATCAAAATGTATTTTTGCAGAGCATTGTCTTTGCGGATAGAAATGGATATTTTATTTTCTTGTGATCCTGAGTTAAACTCATCGAGAGAGTTATCTATAAGTATCATCAATATATTTGAAAAGATATGCTCATAATCGTGCATTATCAAACCATGTTCTATATCTAAAGTGAATACTGCTTTTTTTATCAATACTTTTGAATTTAAAATATGGACTACCTGATTGGCAGTATCTCGTGGTGAAAAATCACATATTTGAATATTTTCAGAATAATAACCTGAAAACTCATCTAAGGTTTTTTTCATTAGTTCTATAGAATAAGCCACTTTTGGTAGTTCATCGCTTATATATTCTATTGCTTCGTCTTCTTTTTTATTTTTTAGTACAGACTCTATAAGGGTAAAGGACATTCCTAAATGTGTTAGTGGGTGTTTCCATTGGTGAGTGATGTTATTTATTGCAAGTCCCATTGAACTAAATCGAGAATTTTCCATCAATGCAATTTTACTGTTATTTAAAAGATATAGATTATGTTGAGTTTTAAATGACTGAGCAATAAGTAAAAGTATAATATCTATAGATAAAGCAATACTTACGAGGTGTCTATAAATATCATAATAGGTGATGATTCCAAAAATACTAAGTGTACTAAACAAGACTGCAAGGATTAGCAGAATCTGTCCAAGAAGATAAAACTTTGACCCTACTTCTTTCATGTATATACCCGCTATTAAGAGGTATATACTGTTTATTATTATTGAAATCCCTGTCAAAGAACTGTATTTAATATATATAGGATCAATGAACAGAGCATAACTAATAACACATATTACAAATGCATGAAAAACCATGAGTCCTATCATCACATAGTAAAACTTCTTGTATTGCTTCTTCATAGAGAAAAACTGATATGTAAAAATTAAAAACACTATAGTGGTTATAGAAGGACCCACCCAAGCAACATAGGTTAATAGCGTTAAGTTTATGCCTATATCAAGGTTGTAAAGTATCCCTTGTAGTGCGAGTATATAAAAGAGCAGACCTAACGTGTGAAGCCCAATAGTAAAGTAAGCCCAAACTCTATAAATTCCATACAAAATAAAACTTAAAAGGCTAAACAGGAGAAAGAAGCCACCTGTCAACCCAAAAATAATTAATTCTTTTGACTCTTTATTCATAAAAGAATCACTTTGACTAACAATCCAGGAGAGGTTTACAACATTAAAATTATCCACTTTTGAGATAATTGTAAAAGTTTCATCTGCCTTAAGACTAAGTTCGAACATGGAGTGTCTACCAAGTAACTCTTTACTTGATTGTGCTCTCATATCTCCTAAAAGATGTTTTTTTACTAAAGAATTGTTTTTGTAGATATAGACATCAATGTAGTTTGTGCCGGGTAAAATATTGTGAAGTATGAGATGTTGTAGTTCAGCTGTGCTGTTTTTTATCTCAAACCTACTCCAAAATGGACCTTGTAGATTTGGAAGCTGACCATTTCTTTTGAGTTGCGTTAAATTTTTATGATTTAAAACATCCTCGGGAGTAAGAGAATTATTACGGTCTTGAATATAGAAAGTAAAGGGAGCGGAGTTAAAGCTTTTTAAAGCACTTTTTATTTCAAAAGTGTCGTACCCAAAGAGGTGAACAAACAGAGTAAAAGTTATAAATAAAAATCTCATATGTTTATAATTTTAACATAAATCCGAATCCGGAAATATTTAAAATCTTATCCTTTCCTACTTTTTTTCTTAGTCGATAAATTAAACTTTTGATAGCTTGTTCTGATTTGTTTTCAGTTGGATCAAGGTTAAGCTCTATTTCGTTGTTTGAAACGATTTTATCTTTATTTTGCAAAAGAAGCTCTAAAGTGATAATCTCACTTTTAGATAGTGGAACTACTTTTTCAGAATCATGTAACTCTTTTTTTGAAGTGTCATAGCTTAACTCATCAGATATTTTATATGTCAACACTTCGGATTCTTCTAGTCTTTCGACCATGGACACTAAAGTGGATGTAAGTGTCGTATAGTCTACAGGTTTGACTAGGTAATGAGCAAGCGAAAGTGGAATGGAGTTTAAAAGTTTTTCACTATCGCTATAGTTACTCATGATGACTAAAGGAATTTTCTTGTTTTCTTTTCTGATCTCTTTAAAAAGCTCGTAACCACTCATATGAGGCATAGAATAGTCAGAGATTATCATATCTATTTTTTGAGTTTTGTATACATCTAAAGCATCCTTACCATCAGGCATAGTGATGACCTCTTTAAAAAATATAGACAGTATAATATTTAGTTTGTTTAAAAGTTCTTCATCGTCTTCTACAAGTAAAAGAGTATATAGTTTGAGTCTACTTAGTTTTTCTTCCGTCATAAAATTCCCATTAAAAAAATTGATAGTTTACTATACACCAAAATAGTAGCAAAGGAACTTAGGTAAGTTCTTTCAAAACTAAATCAATAGTTGAAAATGAAGATGACTTAACATCCACTTTCTTCGCATATAGCTTGAAATTATCCACAACTCGTTTAATGCCATCTATGATGATTTGGGCTTCTTTAATATTGTGCTTTTTAGCTAAGTCTAGTAGATGCTTTGATGTAGGGTTCTTCCCTTCTCCAAGATAAGTTGTACTATGCTCACCTCCCGGTCCATATGAAAATGTTAGGTCATAAGCAGGACTCAACTTCCAAACGCCATCTTCATTCATTATAAATGAGAAGTTTTTAGCATGATCATCTCTGTTGTGAGTAAAAAGATTAAACGCAGCGAGTCTAAACATTTTAACCTGTTCGTTTACATCTTTTGTGAGGTGAAGAGTTAGTGCTAGTAAGTCATCATAATCTACACTCGGCATTCTAAAGTCACTATGTGTTAAACCTGCCACAGAATGTATATGAACTCTACTATCGCCATCTCTGTCAAATCTTTTTGTTGCAAAGTAGGAACTGTCTTCTCCATGAAGTATGGTCGTTTCGCTCATCTCTATGTTTGCATCTTTAGCCATTAGGGAGTAAACATACTCTATTTTCCCTATCTCAGATGAATCATGTGAAGATGCGAACTTTACCATCCAATGCTCATAACCATTATGTAGTTTTTGTGAACTATGTAGTATCTGTTTTTTGTCTTGTGAAAGCTGAAGCATAACTTTTGGTCTTGCTCCTGCTGATGAACCACCAAGAGTAAGTAAACTATCAATCATCTCTTCACTACTACCTTGGAGAATCTCTGATGAGGCAAAGGCTAGTTCATCCAAAACTATAGTCGCGTTTGAAGATGAATCTATATCGTCTATGATTGGCTCATAGCTTAATGCACCGACACCAAACTGACCAATATAGCTAAGTCTATCAAGGGGGCTTATGTCACTGTATGATACCCCTCCTTTTAAGAAGTGTCTATCGAGTAACAGTCTTCCCCATCCATCAGGTAAGGAATCTCCAAAGACTCCAAACAGTCCTTCAAACACTTTGTCATCACAAATATGCACACCGCGTTTAAGAGGAAGTTTATACGGAGATATTTGTAAATTTTTCTCTATAAAACTATCATCATATTCAAAATATATAATGCCATCTTTAAACGCAAGTGTTCCTACAACTATTTTATCATTACTAAGGTGAAGAAAAATATTTACAGTTTTAACACTCATTTGATTTTTCCTCTTTTTGCTGGAGTAGACTGATTCTTACTCTTGTTTATCAAATCGTCTATGGAAGTGATAGTTGGTGTTTTTATATTGGCTAGTAAGCTAAAGTCATCTAAGCATTCTAATACAAGAGAAAGTTTTAAAAGTGACTCTAGTGATATCTGTCCAGTAGATTCAAACCTTTTTAGACTTCCCAAACTCACTCCACTTCTTGAAGATAAACCCTCTTGGGTAAGCTCTAAAAAGAGTCTCCTCTCTTTGAACTTGTCTTTTAACTCAATCATTATAGATGAAGGTGTCTGTATATTTATAGATAACATATTAACTCTTTTAATTTAATTAATTACATTATAGCTAAAATAATGGCTATTGTATTATTTATATAAAAGAAATAACACCACTTTCTGAAATAAATAGTAGCAAAATAGTAGCAAGATTAACATTTATATGACACTTTGATGCTTTTTTACTCTGTTAATATATGAGTATTAATTTTCTCACAAAAGGAATACCAATGAGAACTATGGTTTTATTTACCAATTTAAAAGAAAAAAGTAAAAATGCATGTAAGTTGTTTTTTCAAGTAAGTGCTTTGTTGCTCTTTTTTAATACTGATGCTTATGCAGTTGCTCCGACAGCAGTTGCACCAGCTGCAGGAGATGGTTCATCAGGAACTCCATATGAGATTGCCACTTTGGATAATCTATACTGGATAAGTCAAACACAAGGTGTTTGGTCAAAGACAGGATGTAGTGGAGGTCCATGTAATTTTAAACAAACAGCAGATATTAATGCTTCTACTACGAATGAAATAGTTGGTGGCGAAGGTTGGTCATCGATAGGTTATGCAAATAATACAGGTCTTACTACATGGTTCTATGGTAACTATGATGGTCAAGGTCATACTATTTCAAACTTGTTCGCAGATAACAATACTACATTATATGAAGTGGCACTATTTGGCAGGATAAGAGAGTCGACAATTCAAAACATTGTATTAAAAGATTTTAGTATAACTAGAGGAGAGGGGACATACGATACTGTTAAAAGTAGTATTGCAATTGCTATAGGCTCAGCATATTCAAGCACGGTGTCTGATATTAATATTTCAGGTGGAACTTTAACCTTTAACGATTTAACAAGTGGTAAGGGTCATGTTGCTCCACTAATTGCATACTCAAATGGAACTAGTGTCTCCAACTGCCACTCAAGTGCAAATGTAGAAGTGAGTGGTCTCAATGCTGCTGGAGCATCTGTGGGTGGATTGTTAGGATATGTTGAAGATAGTTATGACCCTTATACATTTAGTATTACTAATTCAAGTGCAACAGGTAATGTTACTCATAATACACCTAGTAATGCACAAGTAACAAATATAGGTGGTTTCACAGGAGAATTTAGTATAGCATGGAACACAGCTGTAGTATCACAAAACTTCTCTAGCGGAACAATTACTACTGGTAATGCTAATGATGATTCATATGTAGGTGGATTTGTTGGACGAGTTGATGGTACAGTAGAATTAAAAGACAACTATACTATAGGTACTATTGTTCTTAGCGATACAGGTACAATAGCTGCTGGTTTTGTTGGTTATATTTATAGTACTGCAATTTTCCGTAGAAATTATGCTGCTACAACTATCGCATCAAACTCAGATGGTGGATTTGGAGGAATAATCTATAATCTTACAGCTGATCCAGTTTTTGATAATAATTTTTGGGATACAGATACTACGAACAATGCAACGGGTGTTGGAGGTGAGGCTTCTGATTCTAATGTCACAGGAAAAACAACTGCTGAGATGAAAACCCCCTCAACATTTACAGGTGCTGGTTGGGATTTTGAAGTTGAAATAGCAAACGGTACTGCTAACATTTGGGATATGGACAACATTAATGGGACCATAAACAATGGTTATCCATTTTTAGCTTGGGAAAACGGCACAAGTGTTTCTTATAAAGTTATACCAACAGCCGAAGCTCCAAGTGGAACAGGTACGTCAGGCGATCCTTATCAAATAGCGACTTTAAATAATCTTGTTTGGGTAAGCGAAAACTCTTCTTCATGGGATGGAAAATACTTTACTCAAACCACTGATATAAACGCAAGCAATCTTCAAAATATAACAGGAGGTTTGACTCCTATAGGTAATCTAGCTAACTCATTTATAGGTCACTATGATGGTGGTGGTCACACGATTTCAAATCTTTACATAAATAAAAGTGTACAGTATATTGGTCTGTTTGGACACATTGGCTACTTAAATAATGACGCAAGTGTTAAACATCTAAATATACAAGATGCCAACATTACAGGAAATATGCCAAATCAATACTCTAATGGTCTTGGTATTTTAGCTGGTCATGTAAATGATAATCAGAAAACTATAGTATTTGAAGATGTCAATGTCACAGGAGGTAGTTTAACATTAGCAAGTGTTGATACTGCATATTCTAAAGTAGGTGCTCTGATTGGTTCGGCTTCCAACACAATTTCAGTTGATAACTGTAATGTTAGTGCTACTATTGTGTCTCAAGACACAACTTTAACTAATAAAATAGGTGGTTTGATTGGGGAATTAAATAGTGACAATACAGTAGTTACTAATATCACTCGTTCAAGTTCTGCTGGATCAATTACAACAACAGATACAGCTAAGCAAACTGTTGGTGGATTTATTGGTGAAATACTAAGTAAAAATAGAATTAAAGAATCATTTACTACGACTACAATAAATTCAAATGGCTATGCCGTTGGTGGATTTATTGGTGCATTTTCTTATTCAAATACTTATATAAGTGATTCATATTCCAAAAATGGTATCACTACTACTGCTGTTCGTTCAGGAGGTTTCTATGGCTATATAGTAGCATCTACTGTTGCACAAAACTTTGAAAATACGTATGCTGCATCAACAGTAGCTGGAACTCTTGGTGGGGGCTTTGGTGGTTATGTTTCTTCTAGCACAGCACCTACTTTTGCTGACAGCTATTGGGATACTGACTTAAGCGGTACTACAAACGGTTACTATAATACAAATGTAGTGAATCTAGTGGGTAAAACTACAGCTGAGATGAAAGTAGAACCTACATTTACAGGTTTTGATTTTTCAACAGTCTGGGATACTAATAGTTCTATAAATGATACTTATCCATATCTTTTATGGTTACCAAACACTGCTCCAACCTACACAATAAATCTAAGCGCGATAAGCATAAACGAAGATAATGGAACAATCTCGTACGAGATAAATGCGACAGACACAGATAGTGATGACTTAAACATCACTGTCGATTCTAACGATACAAGTATTATGATGGTAAGCCCATCTTGGACTGGGAATCAAACTGCAGCTCAGTATGCAAATTCACTAGACTTTAACCTTACTACGGTAAATCATGCGTATGGTTCAGTGCAAATTACAGTCAGTGTGAACGACGGGACGGTAACAACTTCAAACACATATGATATCAATGTAAGTGCTGTAAATGACATACCGGTGTTTAGCGGAACATTTGCTGGAACGGCTACAGAAGATATTGGAACGCAAAGTTCAGGAACAATATCAATAGATGATAATGATACAGGTGAAAATATTTTCCAAGACGTTAACGCTACGGGAACTTATGGAACATTCGTGTTAGATACAAATGGTAGCTGGACTTACGATATAAACAGTTCTCTTTCATCTGTGCAAGAGTTAGCTGGTGGAGACATAGGAGTAGATAACTTCATAGTAACGTCAGATGATGGAAACGTATCTCAAATTTTTTCAATAAGCATAAGTGGTGTAAACGATGCTCCAACATTCGTAACGGACTTAATCTCGTTTAGCGTTAACGAAGACAACGGAACCATATCTTATGAATTAAACGCGACGGACATAGAAGGTGAAGACCTTAACATTACAGTTGATTCAAACAATACAGATATATTAACGGTATCTCCTTCATGGAGTGGCTTGTTAAATCAAGGTGCATATGATGGAGTTGCGTTAGACTTCAACCTGACTACGGCGCAAGATGCAAATGGACTAGTAAGAATTACCGTTATGGTAAATGATGGAGATAAAAACTCCACTACTTTTTATGATGTAAATGTAATGGCCGTTAATGATATGCCAACATTTTCAACAAACCTAATCGCAATTACCATAAACGAAGACAACGGAACAATTTCTTATGAACTAAACGCGACTGATGTCGATGCAGATGATCTAAACATTACAGTTGACTCTAACGATACAAGTATCATCACGGTAAGTCCTTCATGGAGTGGAGATCAAACCGCAGCGCAATATGCAAGTTTACTTGATTTTAATCTTAGTACGGTGCAACATGCTAATGGAATAGTACAAATTACAATTACGGCTAATGATGGAATAGTAAGTAGTTCTACTACATATGATATCAATGTAAGTGCTGTAAATGACATACCGGTGTTTAGCGGAACATTTGCTGGAACGGCTACAGAAGATATTGGAACGCAAAGTTCAGGAACAATATCAATAGATGATAATGATACAGGTGAAAATATTTTCCAAGACGTTAACGCTACGGGAACTTATGGAACATTCGTGTTAGATACAAATGGTAGCTGGACTTACGATATAAACAGTTCTCTTTCATCTGTGCAAGAGTTAGCTGGTGGAGACATAGGAGTAGATAACTTCATAGTAACGTCAGATGATGGAAACGTATCTCAAATTTTTTCAATAAGCATAAGTGGTGTAAACGATGCTCCAACATTCGTAACGGACTTAATCTCGTTTAGCGTTAACGAAGACAACGGAACCATATCTTATGAATTAAACGCGACGGACATAGAAGGTGAAGACCTTAACATTACAGTTGATTCAAACAATACAGATATATTAACGGTATCTCCTTCATGGAGTGGCTTGTTAAATCAAGGTGCATATGATGGAGTTGCGTTAGACTTCAACCTGACTACGGCGCAAGATGCAAATGGACTAGTAAGAATTACCGTTATGGTAAATGATGGAGATAAAAACTCCACTACTTTTTATGATGTAAATGTAATGGCCGTTAATGATGCTCCGGTATGGCTTGCTATGAGTAATATTGCTGTTTATCAAGACTTTTCAGAAACAAATATTACCTTAGGGGTAAGTGACGTTGACAATTCGAATCTAACTTATAGTGCAGTTGTAGATGATCCATCACTTATAAAAGATGTAACTTTCTCATCTAATATCATGACAATAATCTCGCAGGATACACCAGTAGCAGGAGATACAAATATTACTGTTTATGCTTCTGATAACGACTTTAACATTTCAAGAGAGTTTAACTTCTTCATTTTACCTATTGATGATGGCCAAGATGTAATGGAAAATAATATTACGGTTACCAAAGATGAAAATAGTACGACTATAACATTAGGTGTGGCTCCTGGATTAAGTATGAAGACTATAGATGATGTCAATGGAACAGTTGCCCATGAAGTAACCATCTCAGGTGTTTCAGTAAGTGCAGTATCTGAGTTGAACACTTCAGTGGTAGAGTTTATGCAATCAGGTGTACGCACTACATATAGTGATGTAAATGTTTCACTAGAAGTAAACGCGACACTAACTGGTAAAGCTACACATGAGATGACTAATACTCTTTCAGGTGCCATAACTAGAGCAATATCTGAATTTATTGGGGCAGTAACTAGAGTTTATAGAGATATAAATAATGAAGTAGAGATACTAACTTCTGTCGCTGTTAATGCAAACAGTACAGTATCAGTAACTGCAAAAGCAGATGGAACAGCTACACATAAAGTAGTGTTTTCAGGTAAAGAATCAATTGTAGACTCGAATGTTACTGGTGCAAGTACAATCATTAAAACAACAGGTGATGTAGAAACGACTGCAGGCCAAGTAGATGATGGAAATGGCTACGACATAAAAGCAGTAGCTATAACTAAGCCAGATGGTAAAACAACTACCAAATTTATAAAAGTTTCACAAAGTGATGCTAACGATGTAAGTACAAGTGGAAACACACTACATATAAACAGTGCATTTACTCTTGGAAATAGTGTTAACATTTTAGAGGTTGGTGGAGTTCTTTACATTCAAGTAACAACACCACTTGCTGAAAATCTAGTAGTAGAGTAAGGAGATAACATGAAAAAATATATGATT
This sequence comes from Candidatus Sulfurimonas baltica, assembly GCF_015265455.1. Classification (NCBI taxonomy): domain Bacteria; kingdom Pseudomonadati; phylum Campylobacterota; class Epsilonproteobacteria; order Campylobacterales; family Sulfurimonadaceae; genus Sulfurimonas; species Candidatus Sulfurimonas baltica. Next base: position 1,519,407 of record NZ_CP054492.1, read on the forward strand.
ACATTAACAGTAGTTTTTTTAACAGTATGGTTTACATCTTGTAGTGATGAAGGTGATGCCTCTTTTAAGAATGGTGTAACAGTCATCTCTCTAGTAGGTGTGGACTGTGTGACAACACCAACTAGTACAGATATAGCTAACTATACAACACTACTAAGTGGTGACACGATAGTAAAGGATGATGATAATGCGACTATAAGTATCTACCATGATGCTAATGGAACAAAAAAGATCTGTCTGATCAATAATGGTAGCTCAGCGCATTTACTAAGATAAAAAGGGGATTACAATGAAAAATAAGTTATTTAAAACAGTATCAGTTTGTGCATTACTTCTTAGTAGTTCACTTCTTGCACAAGACTATAAGTTTATAGCAGGAGGTTCTTTAGGCTATACTAGTTTAAATGTAGAACAAACTGATAAGGTCGGTTCTATGATACTTGGAAGTACACTCGAAAACACTGGATACAATGCAGAGCTAAGAGTCGGAGTCAAGTACAGAGACTACCTACAATTAACAGTGAATTATCAAAGTGTCGCAATGGATGATACTAATGAGAATAATGTTTATCTAGGGATAGATTATCTATTTGCAAACTATAAAAAAATGACTCCTTATATAGGAGGAAATTTAGGAAGTTCTACTCTTACATGGTCAAAAAATCCTATAAATACTAAAGATAACGACTCTACCTCAGGTACTCTTTTATTAGGTGCTAGACTCGGGGTCCTTTACCCTTTAACAGATGATTTTGACTTGAGTTTAGAGTACATGTACAACTATGCCAAACATACTACACAGTTAGAATCTGGAAGTGCAAAAACTGAACTCGTTCATAGCTCTGCTAACAATCTTAATCTTGGTGTTAGATACACTTTTTAAGTGTGTCTAATGTTAGCACTTCAATCATTAATTAAAATATATGAAGTAAATGATGAAGCTAAAACTAAAATAAGCACTACAAACTGTACTAATTCCTGTAAAAAGAAATGCTAAAATCAAGTTATTCATCTTTTACATCGATAAATTGTTCCAAAATCAGTAGAGACTGTGAAAGAACTATGGAATGGTAACTTAAATTCATACACTTTTTTATAAATTCTAAGCAACCATTTCCATTTGTAACACTTTGTTTATTTCTTCAAATTTAACAGGTGATAAGTTTCCAAGATAACTATGTGATCTGACTCTGTTATAATGAAATTCTATATATTCAAATATCTCTTGTTTTGCCTGCCTCTTCGTATAAAAATATGTCTGATACACTAAATCACTTTTGAGTGTTTTAAAGAAGCTCTCAGCCACTGCATTATCCCAGCAGTTGCCTTTTCTGCTCATGCTTTGAATTATAGAGTGTTTTTCCAATAAATCTTTATGTGCATAAGAAGCATATTGACTCCCTCTATCTGTGTGCCATAGTAACCCTTCGGAAGGGTTTCTATGCTTAATAGCCATGCTTAAGGCATCATTTACAAGTGAAACTTTCATAGTGTCATCCATAGACCAACCGACAACTTTTCTTGAGTATAAATCAATCACAGTAGCCAGATAGAGCCAACCTTCACCTGT